>CAYGBB010000583.1:0-1506 GCA_964347985.1 uncultured Moraxellaceae bacterium | reverse complement strand
GTGGCGTCGGCAATCTGCAGCACCTTGCCGACGGCATCCTGCTCGGCCATGCCGACGCCGTACTGGCCGCCAGCATTTTCCATTTCGGCGAATACACCATCCCTCAAGCCAAGCAATATCTGAGCGGGCGCGGCATAGAGATGCGTCTTTAACAGCTTGCTGAAAAATGCTATTCCGCCCCTGCGCCTTGCCTCCTCACGCGCGGATGAGTCTCGATATTTTCCAGAAAGGTAAATGGCGATGCGCAATTCCAAAGGAAGCGCCCTTGGGGTGCTCACCCCAAAGTATTACTCGCGATCCTTCGGCAAGCGTTCAATCTTCATCACAAACCTGCTTTTACCAATGAGCAGGGTGCCCGCGCCCTGCAGCAGGGCGACAATAAACCACGCCCCCAGGGCCGGCCAGAAACCATCCAGCGTAAAACCGGGCAACACCCACGACACCAGCCCCAGCATGGCGGCATTAATCACCAGCAGAAAAAGCCCGAGCGTCAAAATGGTCGCCGGCAAGGTCAGCAGGATCAGCAAGGGGCGCACCACGGTATTGGCCATGCCCAGCAGCAAAGCCGCCCAGAACAGCGTTGAAGGCTGTGCCACATGCACGCCATCCAGCCACACCGATGCCAGGCCAAGGCCCGCCGCACTCAGCAATAACCGCAACACCATCTGATACAACATGGAAAGCATCCATCAGAAATGACAAGGCCACTACAGTAGCGGCCTGCTTGTTCATGAACAAGCAGGTTCGTTTATTATGCACCTGTCACTCAGGGGGCGGAGCCTGATGCGGCGTGAGCAGTGCGTCGGCCCATCCTGCGAATTTTCAGGCAAGTGCGCAGGGGGCTTTTTCTGACCCGGATAATCCTTGTGACGCCCGAGGTTGTGATGCAAGGTTCAGGGCAGAATTCCCGCTTCCAGAAACAGCAGCGCCTCATGACAACGGTTCAGCCACTCCGGCAGAATCAGTGCCTCAGGGAGAGTCCTTCATGTCATCTGTAACCTTATCGCGCCTGGTGTGCCATTTGTGGCACACCCCTCTCGGCACCCGCCGCGCCTTCCCGCCCGCCGTGCAAGAAGCCATCCGCCAGGCCATTGCCACCGGCGAGCAAAGCCACCGGGGAGAAATACGTTTTGTGGTGGAGGGCGACTGGCCTCTCATTGATGTCCTCAGGCAGAAAACCCTGCGCGAACGGGCACTGGAGGTTTTCGGGGTGGCCCGTGTCTGGGACACCGAGGAGAACACCGGCCTGCTGATTTATGTGCTGCTGTGCGAGCATCGAGTGGAAATCGTGGCAGATCGCGGCCTGCATGCCGCGACCGGAACGGCGGCCTGGGAAGGCATTTGTGCCAACATGGCGGCCGCCTTTCGCGAAGGGAAATTTGCGGCAGGCAGTGTGGCTGCCGTAAACGCCGTCGAGGCCCTCTTGCAACAGCATTTCCATGCCAGTGCCAAGGGCAATCCCAATGAGCTGCCGGACATGCCCATCATCCTGCGCTAACAGAATCC
>CAYGBB010000582.1:0-1507 GCA_964347985.1 uncultured Moraxellaceae bacterium | reverse complement strand
CTGGCAAACCAGGTATTCATGGCCAGAATGAGGGTGCCGGCAGGATCTTTTGAATACTTGCGGATCGTGTCGAGATCAGTGAGGGGCACCCCGTAAAAACGCTCCATGGTCAGCACGCGCAAACTGGAGGCATGCTCATACACCTTGGGCGCAATGGCCGACACATTGCCGGTGCGGGCAAGAAACGCGTTGAACTCCTCGATATTGCGCGCTTCCTTGTAGAAGTCGACCTCCTCCATCATGCACGCCTGGATCTCCGCGACAATCGCGGACAATGAAGCAAACTTTATTTTCGGAAATGCCACTTCAACTAGACGCGCGGCAAAATACAGGAAATTGAGATCCGTCAGCAGCGTGTTTTCGACACCGGGCTTCTGGATCTTGATCACCACCGGCTCCCCCGTCACCAGCGTGGCAGCATGCACCTGGGCAATCGAGGCAGACGCCAGCGGCACCTCATCGATGTGGGCAAATATCTCACCGAGCGGGCGCTGCAACTCGCGCTGCAGCACCCCCTGTACCACGCTGAATGGCAGAGCGGTTGTCTTGTCCAGGCAGTGCTGGAATTCGGTGACATACGCCTCGGGAAACAGCGAGGGCGAACTGGCAATGAACTGGCCCAGCTTGATGTAGGTGGCACCCAGCTTTTCAAAGGTCTGGCGTAACAGCTTTGGTGTCGGGGGGCGGTCGCCCAGCAACCAGCTGGCCCCGGTTTGTGCCAGCACCAGTCCGGTCTGGCTGATGCGCAGCAAGCCCTTGAAGGCGTTGCCAAGATTCGCGTAACGATTGCTCATGCAGGAGTCCTCTCCATCATTCCTTCGGACCGCAGACAGCACAGCCCTTGTCCCGTCGCACCGTGAGGGTGCGCATCATCCCTGTCATGGCCTCCCAGAGCCAGAGCCGACCGACCAGTGGATCACCCACGCCAGTCAGCATTTTCAGGGTCTCCGTGGCCGCCAACGCCCCCACCACGCCCACCACCGGGGCCAGGATTCCGGCCTCGGCGCAGGTAGCCGCCGCCTCATCCAGATCCGGGTACAGGCAGCGGTAGCAGGGCGAATCAACGCGCCGCGCATCAAACACGGCGAGCTGGGCACCAAAGCCGATGGCGGCAGCGCTCACCAGCGGCACTCCTGCGGCCACACACGCCGCATTGACGGCGTCACGCGTGGCGAAATTATCACATCCGTCCACCACCAGATCGACCCGGGCCAGCACGGCCGGCAGGGTGTCGGCATCCAGCGCCGTGGTGACTGCCTCGCAATGCACAAAGGGATTCACCACCGCCAGTTTCTCCGCCGCCACTTCCGCCTTGAGCCGGCCCAGATCGGCCTCGGCATACAGCAACTGGCGCTGCAGGTTACTCGCCTCGATGCTGTCGAAATCGGCCAGCAACAGCATGCCCACGCCCGCTGCCGCGAGGTACAGGCTGAGCGGACAGCCAATCCCGCCCATGCCCACCACCAGCACCCGCGCCGACTTCAGTTTTTCCTGGGCACCGATATCG
>CAYGBB010000581.1:0-1516 GCA_964347985.1 uncultured Moraxellaceae bacterium | reverse complement strand
AGGCAGACGTGACGCTGTGGGCCCGCCCTGGCGTGAAGTATCCGGCCACGCTGCGGGAAATGGCGGCGTCGGCCGATCCGGTCACCCGGACCTTCCGGGCACGCTACAGCGTGAAGGCAGCGGCGGATGCACTGGCACTGGGGCAGTCGGCAACCTTGCACATTACCTTGCCGGCCCAGAAAGGCGGCGCCAAGTTGCCGACCACGGCCCTGATGGATGATCACGGCAAGACGCATGTCTGGCTGTTTGATGCAGAAAAGGGTGTGCTGAAAAGCGTGCCGGTCCAGATTGCCGGGATTGATGGTAATGAAGTGGTGGTCGCGGGCCTGCCCGTGGGGGCACAGGTGGTGGTAGCCGGCGTGCATGTGCTGAGTGAAGGTCAGAAAGTCCGACCGATGACAGCGCCTGCGCGCTGATCTTCCCGATATTGCCGGAGTGCCATTGTGAATCTGCCTGATCGTGACCGTTTCAATATTTCGCGCATCGCCATCCAGCATCCGGCCATAACCGGTTATCTGCTGATTGTGCTGCTGCTGGCCGGCATCGCCTCCTATTTCCAGCTGGGTCAGGATGAAGATCCGCCTTTTACGTTTCGTGCCATGGTGGTGCAGGCCTACTGGCCGGGTGCTACCGCCATGCAGATGTCGGAGCAGGTGACGGATCGCCTGGAAAAGACGCTGCAGGAAGTGCCGTACATGGACAAGATCCGCAGCTATTCCAAGCCGGGTGAGTCCACGATTTTCATCGAGCTGAAGGATTCGACACCGCCGCACGAAGTGGCCAATACCTGGTACTCCATTCGCAAGAAAATCGGCGACATGAAGGGGCAGTTGCCGCAGGGTGTGCGCGGGCCGTTTTTCAATGACGAATTCGGGGATGTGTTCGGCGTGATATACGCCGTCTCGGCCGATGGATTTTCCTATGCCGAACTGAAGGATTACGCCGACTTTGTCCGTCAGGAATTATTGCGTGTGCCGGGGGTGGCCAAGGTCGAGCAATATGGCGTGCAGGAAGAACGTGTTTATGTCGAGGTCTCGCAGAAAAAATTAGCCCGCATGGGGCTGGATGTGCGCGAAGTCGTGGCGGCCATCAATGCGCAGAATGCGGTGCAGTATGCCGGCGTGTTGCGCACCCCGGGCGATGATATCCAGATCCGGATTACCGGGCAGCTGGATGCGGTCGAGGACTTGCGGGCGCTGCCCCTGCGTTTCAGTGGCCGCACGTTCCGCCTGGGTGATATTGCACGTATCGAGCGTGGTTATCAGGACCCGCCTGCTCCCAAAGTGCGTCACGATGGCCATGAAGTCATCGCGCTCGGCATTTCCATGGTGAAAGGTGGCGACATCATCAAGCTGGGTGAGCACCTGGCGGAGGCCAGCACGCGCTTGCGCAGGGATTTGCCGGCCGGTATCGAGCTGGCACAGGTGCAGGATCAGCCGAAATCGGTGGCGCTGTCAGTGCGCGAGTTCCTGCGCGTGCTGGCCGAGGCACTGATCATTGTGATGGCGGTGAGTTT
>CAYGBB010000580.1:0-1519 GCA_964347985.1 uncultured Moraxellaceae bacterium | reverse complement strand
ATGCCATGCCGTATTGCCGCCGCCGGCGACCGGCTGTGTGCAGGCGAGTTGCTGATTGCGCCGGTCGGCAGTGAAATCGACTTTGGTCCGGACGGTGAGGTGATTGACCGCCACATCAAATGGGATGGTCCGTATTCGCCGTCGATTGACCAGGTGATAGCCAATGTCACGCGCCGGTTCGGTGATCATTCAGGTGCGCTGATTTTCAGTGGCATGGGCGGTGATGGCTCCATTTCCGGTCCGATGATGCAGGAGGCGGGTGGCTTTGTCTGGGCCCAGTCGGCCGAGACCTCGGCCTGTGCCAGCCAGCCGGACGCCATGCGTGCGACCGGGGTGGTGACGTTTAGTGGATCGCCAAAAGAACTGGCGGCCCACCTTGTTGAACATATACGCCTGCGCCTTAGCGTGCCGGCCTGAAGGATTCTGACATGGCCTCTCCCTCGTTTACGCTTAATGCGACCATGCTGCTGGGGGCAACGACAGGAACCATCGCCTGTCTGATGGCACCCATTGCCGGGCGGCAGTTACTGCTGCCCAATGTCACCGTGGTCGATGTGGTGGCGCCGGCCGGGATGCTGCCGGCCCCGCAAGGTGCGGCAGACTGGCATCAGGGGTTTGTGGTCTGGCGCGACATGAATGTGCCAGTGATTGCCTTTGAAGGCCTGAACGGCGAGGCCATTCCTCGCGAGTTCCAGCGTGTCGCCATTCTGAGCGGCATCAGTGGCAACAGCGAGCTGCCATTCTACGGCGTGATCGTGCAGGGAGTGCCGCGCGCAGCGAAGGTCAAGATTGCCGAACTGGAAGACCTGTACAGCGCCCCGACCGGTCCGGTCGAGTTTCTCCAGGTGCGCTATGCGGGCGAGCTTGCCGTGATTCCGGATCTGGACGTGATAGAGGCTCGTATTGCCGCGTGAGCAGGAGTTGCACCAGCGGCTTCAGCTCAACTTAATATTGTCGGCTTATACTGAGAGCGAGTTTTCCCGGGATTGGAGAAAGTCATGCCAGCACGTAATTCGCCCCAGAAGTGGGGATGGGTTGCCCAGTTGTTCCATTGGGGAATGTTTCTGCTGATCATTGGTGCCTGGGTGGCGGTGGAGCAGCATGAGCAGTTTCCCAAGGGGTCCGTCGAGCGTGGCGAATGGATGGACCTGCACCGGGCGTTTGGACTCACAGTATTTTTCCTGCTCTGGGCGCGGTTGGGTTGGCGTCTGTCGGGGCCGGTTCCGGATCCGGTGATCACCAGTCTCTGGCAGCATCGCGCGGCAGTGGCGGTGCATTGGGGGCTGTATTTTGTCATGCTGATGATGCCGCTCTCCGGGTTGCTCATGTCGCAGTTTGGCGGGCGTGAGGTATCCTGGTTCGGCATTTTCGACATTCCGGTGCTTGTCTCTGAAAACAAGGATCTGGCGGGGCAGATCAAGGAGCTGCATGAAGATGTGTGGTGGCCCTTGCTGCTGGCGCTGGTGGGCGTGCACGTTGCGGCAGCCCTTTGGCATCAGTTCATTGTGAAAGACGGGAC
>CAYGBB010000579.1:0-1525 GCA_964347985.1 uncultured Moraxellaceae bacterium | reverse complement strand
GTCTTGCGCGCCGCCTGGGACTGGCCCGAGTTTGAGTTTGTGCAGATCAATGATCCGGCCGCCGATGCCGCCACGCATGCGCATTTGCTGAATTTTGATTCTGTGCACGGGCGCTGGGCGCATGAGGCTACGGGCGCTGGCAGCAACATCGTGATTGCGGGCAAAACAGTGCGCCTCAGCCATCACAAGACCATTGCCGAAACAGACTGGTCAGGCTGCGACATCGTTATTGAAGCCAGCGGCAGGATGAAAACCGTGGCCGTATTGCAGGCCTATCTGGAGCAGGGCGTGCAGCGTGTGGTGGTGACGGCGCCGGTCAAAGAAAGCGGCGCGCTGAACATTGTCATGGGCGTCAACGAAAAATGCTTCAACCCGGCGCTGCACCGCATCGTCACGGCCGCTTCCTGCACCACCAACTGCCTGGCGCCAGTGGTCAAGGTGATTCACGAGCACCTTGGCATCCGGCACGGTTCCATCACCACCATTCATGACGTCACCAATACGCAAAGCATTCTTGATCAGCCGCACAAGGATTTGCGCCGTGCCCGTGCCTGCGGCATGAGCCTGATCCCCACCACCACCGGCTCCGCCACCGCCATCGCCGAGATCTTTCCCGAACTGAAAGGCCGTCTCAATGGCCACGCCATCCGCGTGCCGCTGGCCAATGCCTCCATCACCGATTGCGTCTTTGAAGTCGAACGCGCCACCAGCGCCGACGAAGTGAACGAATGGCTCAAGCAGGCAGCGGCTGGTGAGCTCAAGGGCATTCTCGGTTATGAAGAACGCCCGCTGGTGTCGATTGATTACCGCACCGATCCGCGCTCCTCCATCATCGACGCCCTCTCGACCATGGTGGTCAATGGCACGCAGGTAAAAATCTACGCCTGGTATGACAACGAGTGGGCCTACGCCAATCGCACGGCCGAGCTGGCCAGGCTGATTGGCCTGCATTAAGGTGCTGCCAGCATGCGTTCATGGTCGGCACTGACGCCGGAATTACGGCAATACTTTTTTGTTACTGGCAACTACTGGGCCTTCACCCTGACCGATGGGGCCCTGCGCATGCTGGTCGTGCTGCATTTCCATGCGCTGGGGTTTGCGCCGCTACAGATCGCCGCCCTGTTTTTGTTTTATGAAATTTTCGGGGTGATGACCAATCTGGTCGGCGGTTATCTGGGCGCGCGCATTGGCCTTAACCGCACCATGACCATCGGCCTGGGCCTGCAAGTGGCTGCCTTGCTGATGCTCGCCGTCCCCGCCGCCCTGCTCACCCTGCCCTGGGTGATGGCCGCGCAGGCGCTGTCCGGCATTGCCAAGGACCTCAATAAGATGAGTGCCAAAAGCTCGATCAAGCTGCTGGTGCCAGACCATCAGCAAGGCACGTTATATAAATGGGTAGCCCTGCTGACCGGCTCCAAAAATGCGCTCAAGGGCGTGGGATTTTTTCTCGGCGGAGCCGCACTGGCGCTGGCGGGTTTCAGGGCGGCGGTACTGATCATGGCCACGCTGCTGGCCGTCATCTGGC
>CAYGBB010000578.1:1147-1526 GCA_964347985.1 uncultured Moraxellaceae bacterium | reverse complement strand
AATATCCGCCCGCAGCGTATGGGCCACGGTTGCATCAAGCAGCCTGGCCTGCTGCCCCTCGACTTTCAGGCCCCGTCCGTCAATGGTCACCACCCCATCGAGATTTTGCAGCGCAGGCCATCCCGGCAAGTAATCCAGCGTGGTCCCATTCACTTCGAAACGCATCAGCTGGCGCATCGGAGGCTGCCCGTCCCTGTGCGATACCGGCCCGTCGAACAGGAAGTCTCCACGCGTCACCGTGCCCGCCACCAGCGACCGGCGCAACCAGTCAATTGCCTTGTCACCCGCAGGTGGCCAAGGCACGTAACGCCAGGTGCTGGCCACACGGGCATTGGTCAGCCTGGCCATCAGTGACAGCTCGGCGGCATGAGGGTCGGCG
>CAYGBB010000578.1:0-1137 GCA_964347985.1 uncultured Moraxellaceae bacterium | reverse complement strand
CCACACGCAAGACCGCCTGACCTGTCGCATCGGAGTTTTTCACCAGCAGTCGATCACTTTCCAGATGCCAGCGCTCCGGACTGACCTGCATACGGACAACCCCTCGCAGATAGTCCAGCGCGACCGGCTCACGAAAAACCTGTCTCAGGTCCAGCCCACCGGCTTTTGTATCCAGAGCCAGCAGTGTCTGCTCCGGCGTCCAGCGAGCCCAGCCGGTCAGGTTGTTTCCACCGGGAAAGCGGGTGGTGGCATGAAGGCCAATGCGCTCGAAACGGGTACTAACAAGACGCGGCGACCAGTGTCCCTCCGCATCTGAGGACAACGACACCCTCAATGCAGGAATCCGGCCCACCGGTGTCGCTTCGCGTATCCAGCCGGCAAGACTTGCAGGCAAGGGCAGGCGATTGGCCAGCACAGTGGCCGTGGCCACATCCAGACCCGCCACGGCCACCGTCAGCTCGCCGGGCTTGCCCGCGATAGCCACGGCAGACGCCGGCCAGGCAATATTGTCCACCTGGGCCGCCAGATGCTGTGCCGACAGCGTCCACCCCTTGTCCGTACGTGCCCAGGCAAGCTCGCCACGCACGGAGTTCAGGACATGATTGCCATGACGGCTGCGGAATACGGCCTGACTCAACCGGGGTCGCGCCTGCAACGCCATCAGTTGCCCGCGGGTAAAGTGCAACCAGAACTCGCCGCCACCGGTTACCTGCTGCAGACCTATGCCAGCCACATCCGTGCGTGGCAGCCAGGCATCCAGCCGCATGGACGGCAGGCTTAGCCAGGCCACCAGCACCCCCTTGTGCCACTCGGTCGGCTCCCCCTGCAGACTCATGTTGATGGCCGCCGGATGCATCATGCCCTCCAGCCGCACATCACCCGCCAGGCGATGGCTCCGGCCATCATTGCGATTAACCAGATTGATGCGATTGAAATGAAGAACGGGATATCCCTGCAGGGCAAGCTCAAGCCGGCTGTCCTCGATCGCCAGCAAGGGCTGTCTCAGGGCCGCCTGTATCGCACGTTTGGCGGCCGCAGGATCCGTCTGTGCCAGCGATGCCATCTCCCGCAACCGTAACTGCCCGTCAGGCAGCTGGTCAAAGTGGAGATCAAGGCCACGGACACGCACATCAACAC
>CAYGBB010000577.1:0-1528 GCA_964347985.1 uncultured Moraxellaceae bacterium | reverse complement strand
CATCAGGACAGGGTTAATTTTGATGTATGGATTTCTTGCATGACGGAAGCAATCAGCCCGGTTGCCAGACTAGGGGTTGTCGCTGCTGACCATTTTACGGCTGGCGCCAAATTGATAGGCCCAGGTCAGGCCGATGGTGCCGGCATGTAACGTGGAAACAAGAGGACTGTCGGCGAAAGTCGCGCCTTCCAGTCCTTCAATACGGATGTACACACTGACGCGATGAGGCTCATGCTGGTAGCTGATCCGACTGTTCAGCTGCCAGCCACCAAAGCCACCGGAGGCAGAGTAGGCTGACCGGCGGGCGGTCGCGTAGGCGGGTGCTACGCCATAGAAATAATCATGGTAGTCGCTATCAGCAATACTGATCGAGGCGCCAACACCCCAGGACCAGGCGCCGGACAGTTTATGATCCAGACTGAGCCCTGGCTGGAATTGCACACCGACAGGATCCAGCCCGCCATCGCGCAACGCAAAATTCATGCGCAGGGGAAGTTGTGCATTCAACCGCCAGTCACTGGCTTCATCGCGCCAGAGGGTAATCCGTTCCCGCAGTCCCAGTCCCAGCGTCGTATCTGCCGCCGGCATACCGGCGCGTTCAGGATTGTCTTTCTGATGAACCGAAGGGTTGAGTGAAAGGCTGGCATCAAGCTCGGAGTCGATGCCGCGCCAGAGTATGCCTCGGCTGCCTTCGCGGCCAAGATAGAGGCGGTCGGAACGGTAGACGAGCCACGGATAGGGCAGGACATGGGTACGGTAGTTACGTGAACCGGGATAGTCACGCAGGGTGGCCGTGGCGATACCGAGGCCCCATTCCCAGCGTGGCCTGGGTGAGTCGGCAGCGGCTAAGGTTGCGCTCAGGGCCAGCAGCAGACCTGCCCCGATCCGGCACACGTACTGGATATTTGCAGTAGCAGGACAGACGGTTGCGCGCATGGGCTTGCCCGTTCGCATGATCACCGCTTGATCGTGAGCCTCGAAACCGGCCTGGGCAAGAGCAGGCGAAGACGACAGCTGTCCCATTTCCAGAGCCCGCCGGGCCGGCAGCGTTAAATCATTTGTCAGGCGCCAGTGCGTACTAATAAAATCAACAAGTTATATGGTTCTTGAGCGGCAGGCGTCTGGTTTGCGTTCGGGCCTTTGTTTTGTGTGGAAAAAATAATTACAAGGAAGCCGTCATGCCATCGCTCAAGCAAACCCTGCTCTGGTCAATCATCACTCTGCTCGGTGTTACGGCACTGGGTATGCTTGCCCTGAGTAACGGCGAAAGCATCAATGCCGTATGGCTGATGACGGCGGCCATCTGTGTCTACCTGATTGCCTATCGTTTCTACAGCCGCTTCATCGCCGAGCGGGTGTTGCAGCTGGATGACCGCCGCATCACGCCAGCGGTACGCAACAATGACGGTATGGACTATGTGCCGACAGACCGGTTTGTGCTGTTTGGGCACCATTTTGCCGCGATTGCCGGCGCAGGCCCGCTGATCGGACCGGTGCTGGCGGCACAGATGGGCTATTTGCCGGGTAC
>CAYGBB010000576.1:0-1530 GCA_964347985.1 uncultured Moraxellaceae bacterium | reverse complement strand
TTCTTGCGTACGCTGAACAGGAAAGGTTCCTCTATGCCTCCCCTCAGGTGATGTCCCACCAGCATGCCGTCATCGCCAAAAAAGTAGCCGTGTGGTGCTGACGCCTGAACAGTCGGCAGGGCGCTGCCCGACAACAGAACGCTCATGTCATCAAGATCCGGGCCGTTGCTGCTCGCGACGGCTTCGTAAGCGGTACCAGGCGAAACACCCATTGCATAAGCCCAAGCACATTGTTCGCGCAACAGACAATAAAACAGATCATTGGTGCGCGCGAACAGGTTATCAGGAACCGTCGTATTACAGGCCGTGCCGGTACAGGTTGCAGGTGCTGCCTCGTAGCTGCCAACGCGAAGAATGACCTGGTATTTGTTGATCGCAACCGGCCAGACCGTCGCAAAGGATTTGGCCCAAGTCCCGCCACTGACCAGATTGACATGCCACGACTTCGGCAGGGTCACGGCAGCAATCGAATAATCCGCAGCAGCAATCGACAATAATTTCGGATCACCGCTACCATCCTCGGCAGTTACCCCGATCACCTGATTTTGGTCATTGATCCCATAAACCCGCGCGATACCAAGCAGCGGAATAGTTGCCATGGCATTGCTTCCCGCACGGGCATCCACCACAACGGCACCACCGGAAACAGGCGTTACCGCAAACCAGGAAACCCTGTTGGAAAACACTCTGTCTTGCGGCGCCCAGGACAGCACCAGCTCAGGCCCATTATTTATATTCGGTGCCGAGTTGCAGTTCCACTGTGCAAGGAGCAGGGCACCGCTGGTAGTCGGCACGTCGGGAACAAACGGATCACAACCATGTGCCTGCTGCCCATCAATCGGTTCCACCAATAGTAATGGCGCGGTCGTGTCGCCGGTCATTGCAACGGCGGCTTGACCATCAGCCACCAGATCACTGCGCAACCCCACAAAGTATGCCAATGGGTTACACGACAATGCCGCAGGGTTGCACGCATAGGGCGATGCATACCCGCGCACAAAGCCCTGCTTCAGCCAACTCATGAGACCGCCACTCGCTGAGTTATTCGGCACCATGCGATAGCCCGCCACCAACCCGTCATCCCGAATACTGGTGGCGAAACTGCCGTTTTCGCCCGCAACGGCAAGACTCTCGATCCAGTAGCGGACATTACCAGGATTCGGCCCGGCCAACGTAATGGCCGGGGTGGGCAAATCCCCAAACACAAAATTGGATACGGCAATGTAGGGATCATTCCCGTCAAGGCTATCGGCAAACGCTCCAGCACCGGTCATCCACCACACCGACAGCAGCAGACATGCCTTGCGCCCACATTGACTCAGCATTCCATGTCTCCCACTGACAATATTCAAAACAATAGACAATAATATTACGGCTTGCGGCCCTCACTGGACAGGAGTTTTACGTGCCAGAATCTGCCCTGCTGTCGCCCGTCGCCGCACAGCATGAGTCCGTACTGCCACCACAAGCTCGTCTGGCCGCATCCGCCTGCTTCGGCTAGGCTGCACGGGTCACCACTGATCGCGCAGA
>CAYGBB010000575.1:0-1531 GCA_964347985.1 uncultured Moraxellaceae bacterium | reverse complement strand
GTATCGGGGTCGACATGGGGATGAGCGGTGTAGCCGCTGTCAAAAATGCTGTCAAAAAGTCCGTGCCTGACCGTGTTGAGTTCGCTGTCCATTTCCACCGGATAGGCACCAGCCTCTACCAGCGCCCACAGCCGGCCGGCATGGCCAACGATATTGGTATTCACAACGTCCGACACGCCACGACGCGGGCCCGGCGCCGTGGGGCGGCCCAGTGCCTTTGTCACATTGCTCACACCGACATAACGGTTGCGGTACCACAGGGCCTTGCCGTCTTTAAGGCGCAGGCCATGCACCATGCCATCACCCATGAACCAGTGATGCGCGGCAGGGTTTTCCACGTGCATGGGATTGGGGCCGATGCGGGCGAGCAGGCCGTCGAGTTCTGGCGGAATCACACCGGTTATCCTGAGTGAGGTTTCGGTGTGTTCGTTGTGCAAGGGGGCAAAAGGCCCTTCCAGAAACTGGTTGGATGCCCCGTAGGGCACCCGTTTCTGCAGGCGACGAAGCATCCAGAGGGCGGTATTTTGCAGCAGTTTTGGCTGGGCCATGAGGAGCGTCCTTGAGCGGCTGGATGCTGTGCCAGTGTACAAGCGCAGAGCATTGGATCCTGTGTTTCAGGATATCAGCACCATTCTCTCTGTGCGTCGACGGGGTACAGACAAATGGAGAACGGATTGTCTGCGGCTAATGCCGGGCAGAAACAGAAAAGGCGCCCCAGGGCGCCTTTTCGGTCAGATCGTAACACCCGCTTCTCAGCGAGGTTTCATGTAAGGCTCCAGCAATGCCCGCGCATACACCTGCGCATCAATCACCGTCATGAAGGTATAGGCCCCCATCAGCTTGCGGCTCAGGAACATGAGTTCCTTGGGAGGTACCGAGAAGCTCTTGCTGGCCGCTGATTTTGCCGCCATGCCGGCGGCCCGGACGTGCAGCCGGCTCTTGGCCCAGATGTACTTGCCATCGGCCGTCACGGTTTCAGCCGGCGCGTCCTTCAGGTCGGAGAAGGGCTCAATGGCCAGGAACATGAGGTCGATCAGGCTGTCGCGGGTGTTGTCCGGCATGTTGTCAAAAAAGCTGAAACCTTTCATGGCCGCGCGCATGAGATCACGGTCCCTGAAAAAGGCACCCCGTGTCAGGCCGCGGGCCAGAGTGATCAGGTCATCCGGGAAGTCGCGTACGGCACCGAAATCCAGCAGGATGATCTGGTCAACTTCGCCATCCTTCTCGGCCAGTCGGACCAGATAGTTGCCAAAATTAGGGTCGGTCTGCATTTCGCCCCACTGGAATACCTCACGCACGCACACATCCAGCGCCGAGAGGGCAAGCTGGTCGCGACGTTCCTGCGAAAGGCCCAGTACTATCGGACTGTTGATCGGCACGCCACGCTCAAAGCTCATGCACAGGATGGCATCCGTGCAGTAGTCGGAATAGATGCGTGGCACGATGTAGCGCGGATCATCATTCAGATAGGAATAAAACAGGCGGGTGGTTTCCATTTCCTGCCGGTAATTCACCTCGCGATGCATCATCA
>CAYGBB010000574.1:0-1532 GCA_964347985.1 uncultured Moraxellaceae bacterium | reverse complement strand
GACCTGATGACATGCGATTACTGCTGGCCGAAGACGACATCATGCTGGGCGAAGCCTTGCAGGAAGCGCTGATGAAGCAGGGCTTTGTCGTGGACTGGATGAAGGACGGCCACAGCGCCCTGCACGCCTTGCTGAGCGAGCATTTCGATCTCGCCATTCTTGATATCGGACTGCCGCGCCGCGATGGCATGGAAGTGCTGACCGAGTTGCGCCGGCAAGGCAATCACTTGCCCGTGCTCATGCTCACCGCCCGCGATGCGCTGCAGGCGCGCGTGGCAGGCCTGGATGCCGGTGCCGACGATTACCTGCTCAAGCCTTTCGACATGGCAGAGTTGTCCGCACGTCTGCGTGCCCTGCTGCGGCGGCAATCCGGGCGTGCACACTCCAGCATCAGTCACGGCGACATTGTGCTGGACCCGGCCAGCCAGCAGGTCACCTACAAGGGACAGCCCGTCACGCTGCCGCGCCGTGAATATATGCTGCTCAAGGAACTGCTGGAGCATGCCGGCGAAGTGCTTACCCGTGACCGCCTGGAAAGTTCACTTTATGGCTGGATGGATGAAGTGGAAAGCAATTCACTGGAAGTGCATGTACACCACCTGCGCAAGAAATTTCATCCGGAACTGATTCGTACCCTGCGTGGTGTTGGCTACATGATTCCGAAATCAGCACCACAGGCAGACCACTGATGCGCTCGATACGACGCCAACTCCTGCTTGCCCTGATTGCCACCTTGCTGGTGACATTCTCGGCATCCGGCCTGCTCAGTTATTTCACCACTGCGCACGAAACCCGCGAACTGTTTGACGCGCAACTGATCGAGAATGCCCGCGTGCTCAAGGGTGTGATGAATCACCCCGCCAGTCAGGTCGACTGGGCCCACATGCGCGCATCACTGGAAGAAACCGCCAGCGAAAATGTTTCTGCCAGCGACCCCATGGCCGAAGGTCACAATTACGAGAAAAAAATTGCGATCCAGGTCTGGTCGCCGGAAGGCAATCTGGTGCTGCGCTCACCCAGTGCGCCGGAATACTCCCTCGGCCCCTTGCGCCACGGTTTTTACGAACGAAAAAACGGGCACCACAGCTGGCATATCTTTACCTCCGCACTCCCGGAAAACGGGCACTGGCTGATCGTGGCCGAACGCTCCGACGTGCGTGAAGAGCTCACCCTGAACATTGCGGCCAGTCTTGCCGTCGGCAGCCTGCTCGGCCTTGCACTGGCTGTGTGGCTAAGCCGGCGCACCCTCAACCGTGAGCTGCAGCCACTGGACGAATTGCGCAGCGCCATTACCCGCCGGGATCCCGACCATCTGCAGGCCATTCATCTGGATGAGCCGCGTACCGAACTGGCACCCGTCGTCAGCGCCCTCAACCATTTGCTGGACCGCGTCACCACCGGCATTGAACGCGAACGCCGTTTTCTGGCCGATGCCGCGCATGAACTGCGGACACCTCTCGCCGTCCTCAAGCTGCAGGCCGAGAACGCCATTGATGCCGGCGCCACGCCGGAGCAGCGCGTGCATCTGGAGC
>CAYGBB010000573.1:0-1534 GCA_964347985.1 uncultured Moraxellaceae bacterium | reverse complement strand
AGGAAGCGGACGAGGCCGCGGCCGCCACTTCAGTCGCCCGCCTCCATGGTGTCATCGAACACGAATTCCTCGGCGTACTGATCGAAGAGTTGCCTGACGTACTGCTGAGGGGGCGTGGGGACGTCGGCCTGTTGCGTCACGGCAGCCAGAAAATAGGCCACCACCTCAGGATCGGCGCCGTTGTCCAATGCCCGCTGGAAACAGGCTGCCGCCTGTTCGAACTGGCCGGCTTCGCGGTACAGGCTGCCCAGTTCGGTCAGCGCGGCCGTGTGCCTGGTATCGCGCTCCAGGGCCTCCTGGTAGGCGCGTATGGCATCGGGAATGCGGCCCTGCCGTGCCAGGCACTGCGCATACTGGGCACGCAGCGTGGCCGATGCTTCACCCAGGGCAAAACAGCGCTCGAAGCTGCTGGCGGCTGCCTCGAAATGTCCGAGTTCCAGCTGGGCTTCGGCCAAGGCCAGCCAGGCGCCCAGTTGTTCCGGCTCGGCCGCCAGCGTGTCGCGCAAGAGGGGCTCCGCTTCGGCATAACGCTTGAGCCTGACCCGGGTGATGCCCAGGTTTTGCATCACCGAAATCCGCCCCGGGGCGAGTGCAAGCGCTCGCTCGAAATGGCCTTCGGCTGCCAGCCAGTCGCCGGTTTCCAGGGTGTGCAGGCCTTGCAGGAAAGAGGCCTTGGCTTGTTCGAGATGGTCTGCGCTCATGCAGGAATTATCTGGTGCCCCAGGCGGAGGAGGCGCCTGATCGCACCACGGCCATCGTTTCATGCGGGTTTACCCGGGCGCTCATCCATCGCATGATGATATGGAATAGGACGTAATCGGCATTGGACCCAGACCGCTGACGTTTCTAAACTCAGAGCTTGCGCCGCAGCCAGCACCCCTCTACACGAACAATGGCCACAGATAGCAAACAGGCATTGCTCCACTGCGAGTTCCCAGGTCCCTGAGGCCTGGGCCAGCGAGTCTATTCATCACCATGCCTGACGTCTCCACCTCCCAGCCCCGCGGTTTTGTGATCGACCGCAAGGACGGCCGCCCGCAATTGCCCGGCAGCCTGCACACCAACCGCCGCCTCTCGCAGTGGCTGGGTTTCGATGAGCCCGGCCGGGTGCATGTGTACACCGGCAAGGTTGAACTGGGGCAGGGCATCCTCACCGCTCTGATGCTCATCGTGGCCGAAGAGCTGGACGTGCCGCTGGAGAGCGTGCGCATCCGCAGCGCCAGCACCGCGATAGGCCCCGATGAAGGCGTGACCTCGGGCAGCCTGTCGGTGCAGGACAGCGGTGGCGCCTTGCGCCAGGTCTGTGCCGAGGTGCGTGCCATGGCTCTGCAACATGCGGCGATGCTGACCGGCCAGAGCGCCGACACGATAGCGGTGCAGGCCGGGCGCTTCCGCACCGCGCAGGGACAGGACCTCGGTGACTACACGAGCTTGCTCAAGGGCGTGGATCTCAACATCGAGTGCGCGGGTGCGGCACGGCCCAAGACGGCAGCGCAGCGCAGCCTGCTGGGACAGGCCCGCCCCGAGCGCATCG
>CAYGBB010000572.1:0-1536 GCA_964347985.1 uncultured Moraxellaceae bacterium | reverse complement strand
CTGTGGCGGCGCCGTGGAGCTGGTGAAGATGGGCTTTGAAACCCTGACCGAAGCCGGTTATGCGCCGGAAATGGCTTACTTCGAGTGCCTGCATGAGCTGAAGCTGATCGTTGATCTGATGTACGAAGGTGGCATCGCCACTATGAACTACTCCATCTCCAATAATGCGGAATACGGTGAATACGTCACCGGTCAGCGCGTGATTGGTGAAGAGGCTCGTGCTGCCATGCGTGAGTGCCTGAAGAACATCCAAAATGGTGACTACGCCAAGCGTTTCATCCTGGAAGGCAAGACCAACTACCCGGAGATGACGGCCCGCCGTCGCTTGAACGCCGAGCACCCGATCGAAGTGGTAGGCGGCAAGCTGCGTGCCATGATGCCCTGGATATCCAAGAACAAGCTGGTCGACCAGACCCGTAACTGATCCGGTGGTCACTCTTCTTGCCTCGGCAGGGAGTGGGTTCAAACAAAAGCGCGGCTTTCATGGTCGCGCTTTTGTTTTTTTAAAAGCTGCACGATGAATCAATCACTTAACCTGATTGATGCTCGACTCGGCCATCCTTGGCCGAGAAACAGCTTGCTGAAAAGACTTTTTCAGCAAGCTGTTAAATCTGTAACAACGCCTTGTCACCAGACTCTAATGGTCAAGAGCGGCAGGGCTGACTATCATGCCATTCCCGGTATGCTGCGAGATATGGCCATGCAAACACCCCAATACGATCAGGATCACGACGACCACGACGGTATAACCTTCGAGGTCGTTGAAGAAGAAAACGATGCAGGTGGAGCAAGGGTCAGGAACAAGGGTATTTACTTGCTGCCCAATCTGTTTACGACAGCAGCCCTGTTTTCCGTTTTCTACGCCATTATCGCGGCCATGAATGGTCGTTTTGAAGCAGCGGCCATCGCCATTTTTGTGGCGGCACTTTTTGATGGCATGGATGGCCGCGTCGCGCGCATGACCAATACGCAGAGTGCGTTTGGCGCCGAGTATGACTCGCTCTCCGATATGGTGTCCTTTGGTGTGGCTCCAGCGTTGGTGGTGTTTACCTGGAGTCTGCAATCACTGGGCAAGATTGGCTGGATATGCGCCTTTATCTATACGGTGGCAGCGGCCTTTCGTCTGGCTCGCTTCAATGTTCAGTTGGCGGTGGTCGACAAACGCTATTTCATCGGGCTGTCGAGCCCGCTGGCAGCGGCTATTCTTGCCAGCCTGGTGTGGGCCGGATTCGATAACCGGATTGCCGGGCGTGAGCAGGAGCTGGCGATTGCGGTAGCGGTTGTAACAGTGCTGTCGGCTTTTCTGATGGTCAGTAACTTCCGTTATTACAGCTTCAAGGAGCTGGATCGTTCGCGAGTGCCTTTTGCGGTGATGCTGCCGGTAGTCCTGATTTTGGGCATCATTAATTACAACCTGCCGGTCGGCTTGCTGACTGTGTCGGTTGTGTATGCCTTGTCCGGTCCTGTGGCCACGATGTGGAACCGCCACAAACCTGCCGGAGTCCCTCCCGCACAAACAAGAGGCTAATACCGTGC
>CAYGBB010000571.1:0-1538 GCA_964347985.1 uncultured Moraxellaceae bacterium | reverse complement strand
TATCCCGCGCCAGTGCATAATGCTGCAGGCCATCGTCACACAACACCACATTGCATTCCGTATGCTGCAGCAGCCATGACACGGCACGGGTACGCACTGGATCAACCACCACGGGTACGCCGGTACGCCGGAAAACAGTCAGTGGTTCATCACCGGACTCTGCTGGTGTGGTCTGCTCATGCAGCCGGTATGGATAATCGGCATGACCACCATAACCGCGACTCACCACCCCCGGGCGATAACCCTGCTCTCGCAGAAACCCTGTCAATGCCAGAATCAATGGCGTTTTGCCGGTGCCACCCACCGTGATATTGCCCACCACAATGACTGGCACTGAAAACCGTTGCGAAGCCAGCCAACCCTGCCGATAAAAAAAACGGCGAACACCCGTAATCAGTGCATAAAGCACACTGAGTGGCCACAGCAGCCACAGCAAGGGGTGACCGCGATACCAGGCGGCGACCAGTGACTGGCTCACACCGCCCCCGGTGTCACCACGTCATCCTCGGCGAAATTGCGGCTGTGCAACTGGGCATACATACCCCCCTGGGCCAGCAATCCGGCATGTGTACCGGATTCCACAATACGCCCCTGATCCATCACCACAATCCAGTCCGCATTTTCAATCGTGGAAAGACGGTGCGCGATAACCAGAGTGGTCCGGCCTTTCATGACTTCGTCGAGTGCGGCCTGAATGTAGTATTCGGACTCGTTATCGAGCGCACTGGTGGCTTCATCCAGAATCAGGATGGGGGCATTTTTTACCAGGGCACGTGCGATGGCGATACGCTGGCGCTGGCCGCCGGAAAGCTGTACGCCATCCTGGCCAACCCGTGTTTCGTAGCCCGCCGGCATTTTTTCGATGAACTCATGGGCATAGGCAGTACGCGCGGCCTGCTCGACTTCAGTACGGGAGCGATGACGAAACGCGCCATAGGCAATGTTGTGTTCAATGGTGTCATCAAACAAAACCACTTTCTGGCCTACCGTCGCAATCTGCTTGCGCAAACCTGACAACCGGTACTCCTGAATGGGGCGGCCATCGATCAGCACCTCTCCGTTTCCGGCATCGTAGAAACGCGGCAACAGGTTGACCAGTGTGCTCTTGCCAGAGCCTGAACGGCCCACCAGCGCGACGGTCTGCCCCGGCTTCACGCGCAAACTGATGTCCTGCAATACGGGCTTGCCTTCCTGATAGGCAAAACCGACATGACGGAATTCAATTTCACCGCGCAGTCGCTCTACTTCAACTGTACCGTTATCAGGCTCGGCGGGCATGTCGAGCAACTCGAACACGGAGGCCGAGGCGGCAATACCCCGCTGGATTTTCTCATTAACGTCAGTCAGGGCCCGCACTGGCTTCTGCAACATTCCGGCAGCCACGATGTAGGAAACAAATTGGCCCGCGGTAATCCCCTGCATCAGTGCAGGCTGCAGGGCCACCCAGATGACGCCCCCCATGGCAATGGCCAGCAGCAACTGCACCAGAGGTGAGCTCAGGGCACTGGTCACCACCATCTTCATGCCCTGCTTGAGAT
>CAYGBB010000570.1:0-1546 GCA_964347985.1 uncultured Moraxellaceae bacterium | reverse complement strand
GATCTTCCTGATGAACTTCATGGACCTGATTCCCGTGGACTTCATCCCTTCGGCCTCCGCATGGATAGGCTCCACCTTCTTTGGCATGGACCCGCACCATGTCTATATGAAGGTCGTGCCAACCACCGACCCTAATGCCACGCTTGGCATGAGCTTTTCGGTGTTTTTCCTGATTCTTTTCTACAGCATCAAGATGAAGGGTGCTGGCGGTTTTACCAGGGAGCTGACCCTCAATCCTTTCAATCACTGGACGCTGATCCCCTTCAACTTCGTTCTGGAAGGCATCGGCCTCATCACCAAGCCCATTTCCCTTGGCCTGCGACTCTTCGGCAACATGTACGCCGGCGAACTGATCTTCATCCTCATTGCGCTCATGTTCACAGGTGGCTTGGCCCTCAGTGTACTTGGCGGTGGCTTGCAGATTGTGTGGGCGATCTTCCACATCCTGGTGATCACGCTACAGGCTTTCGTGTTCATGATGCTGACGATTGTGTACCTGAGCATGGCCTCGGAATCGCACGATCACTGATTTTGTTTTACTGCTTTAAACGTTTTACACCCTTAACCCAAAAGAGGACTTCAAGATGGATTACATCACCGGTATGAACCTGCTGGCCGTTGCCCTGCTGATCGGTCTCGGCGCACTTGGCACCGCCGTTGGTTTCGCCCTGCTCGGCGGCAAATTTCTGGACGGCGTTGCCCGCCAGCCAGAGCTTGGCCCACAGCTTCAGGTGAAAATGTTCATCGTTGCTGGTCTGCTCGACGCCGTGCCCATGATTGGCGTGGGTATCGCCATGCTGTTGCTGTTCGCCAACCCCTTCATCAAGTAATTCTGCTGTTTCTGGCGAATTGTTTCCGGCCGACTCCTTTGGCCGGGACACTGAATGAGGTGATAGCGTGAACATCAATGCAACCCTGATCGGGCAAGCCATTGCGTTTGCGGTCTTCGTCTGGTTCTGCATGAAGTTCGTATGGCCGCCGGTAACGGCAGCTCTTGCGGAACGGCAGAAGAAGATTTCCGAAGGCCTGAACGCCGCCGACAAGGCACAGCGTGATCTCGAAGTCGCGCATGCCAAAGTGGCGGAAGAACTGAAAGCCGCCAAGCAGCAGTCTGCCGTGCTCATTGAGCAGGCGAACAAGCGCGCCAACCAGATGGTGGAGGAGGCGAAAGCCACTGCTGCTGTTGAAGGCGAGCGCATTGTGGCACAGGCTCGCGGCCAGGTTGAGCAGGAACTGGCCGGTGCCCGCGATGCTTTGCGCGTACAGGTCGCTGCGCTGGCGGTGGCCGGTGCCGAGAAGATTCTCGAAGCGCAGGTTGATGCCAGGGCGCATGCCGCCATGCTCGACAAGCTCGCAGCCCAGCTTTAGAGCTTATCCGCCACTAAATCACGCTTGCGCCGGGAGCAGCGATGGCGCAGAGCAAGAAAGGAGGAGAGTGGTTTGGTCACTCCAAATGAGCGACGACTGACGCCGCGCTGCGCCATCGCTGCCCCGTCCCGCCGGGTTGCGTTCCCCAGCGCACCATGCGGCGTTACCAGCCTTGGCA
>CAYGBB010000569.1:0-1547 GCA_964347985.1 uncultured Moraxellaceae bacterium | reverse complement strand
GGTGCGCGTGATTGCGCCTGCCGGGTTCCTGGAGGAGGCCACCAGTGAAAATATTCTGGCGGGCCCGGCCATGGGGCGGCGTGCCATTTACATGTATGGCCGCGATCTGCCGCGCAGCGAGCGTGGCAAGGTTGATAATGGTCTGGGCAAAGAGCCGGCCATGGGGACTATCGGCATTTTACGCCCGACCGAACTGATCGACACTACACCGCAAGCCGTGGATGTGGATGGCGTCGAGTTTGTTTTCCAGTACACGCCCGGTTCTGAAGCGCCGGCGGAAATGACTTTTTATCTGCCAGCCAAAAAAGCCTTCTGCGGCGCCGAGGTGATGAGCCGCACCCTGCATAATCTCTATACGCTGCGCGGTGCCAAGGTGCGCGATGCCAATCGCTGGTCCGGTTATATCGACGATGCCATCGGCCGTTTCCCGGAGAGCGAAGTGATGTTCTTCAGTCATCACTGGCCCGTGTTTGGCAAAGACCGCATTACCATGATGATGAAAGAACAGCGCGACACCTATCGCTACATTCATGACCAGACATTGCGCCTGGCCAATCAGGGCTATGGCCCGCGTGAGATTGCCGAGCAGATCAAGCTGCCCAAATCATTGACGAAAAATTGGTGGAACCGCGATTACTACGGCACCGTGAAGCACGATGCCAAAGCCGTCTACCAGATGTATTTCGGCTGGTACGATGCGAATCCGGCGACTCTCGATCCGTTGCCGCGCGCAGAGCAGGGAAAACGTTATGTCGCTTTCATGGGCGGAGCGTCCAACCTGATCAAGCAGGCACAGTCCTCGTTTGATGCGGGCGATTATCGCTGGGTGGCGGAAGTGCTCAGTCATCTGGTGGCCGCCGAGCCAAAGAATGTCCAGGCAAAATCCCTGCTGGCCCAAACCTACGACCAGCTGGGTTACCGTGCCGAGTCATCGGCATGGCGCAATGCTTACTTGAGCGGTGCCTACGAGTTACGTCATGGCGAGCCGGAGAAGGGCGTCAACCTGGCCAGCGCCACCGAGCTGCTTAACCAGACCGCCCCCGAACAGTTCATGCAGATGTTTCAGGTGGCACTTAACGGCCCGGATGCAGAGGATGTCAATCTCACCATCAATTTCGATTTCAAGGATGTCGGAGCGAAGGGCGAGCAATATGTGGTAACGATTGATCATGCCGTTCTGCATTACCGCAAGGCACCCCCGGCAAAGGATGCTAACGCTACCCTTGTCATGACACGCCCGATGCTGGTCAAGCTGGTAACAAAGCAGGCAGGGATCAAGGATTTGCTGACTTCACCGGATTTCAAAGTTAACGGAAGTACACTGGACCTGATCAAGTTCTTCTCGTTGCTCGACAAGCCAGATCTGGTGTTCCCGATTGTCACGCCGAAAGCGTTAAAGCAGTAAGAAAAAGGGGCCTTCAAGGCCCCTTTTCAGGATTAATTAGCGATTTATATAATCAAACTTTAAAAGAAATACCGTATCACCATTCGTGTGTCTGTTCCGGTCATTTCTGTTTCGGAGCTATAACTGATGGTGGTTGGAAACA
>CAYGBB010000568.1:0-1548 GCA_964347985.1 uncultured Moraxellaceae bacterium | reverse complement strand
GCTCCAGTGCATCCTCCAGAGTGACAACCCCGGCAATGCCGCCGTATTCATTCACCACAATTGCCATGTGATTTTTCTTGGCGCGAAATTCCTTGATCAGCCGGTCCAGATGGGTCGACTCCGGAATAAAGAACGCCGGACGCAGGTAATCCTTGATGGTAAAGCGCTCATTACGCTCTTCAAGAATCAGCTTGAGCAGATCCTTGGCAAACAGGATGCCGATGACTTCATCGGAGTTGTCTTCGTCCAGTACCGGAAAGCGCGAGTGGGCAGAGTCAATCAGTAACGGCAGGAAATCACGCGGCTCCATGTCGGCGCGCACGGCGACCATCTGTGCGCGCGGAATCATGATTTCGCGAACCTGACGCTCGGAAACCTGCAGCGTGGCCTCGATGATGCGCAGCGCGTCCGGATCCAGCAGACCCCGGTCGCCAGCACTGTGTATCATCTCGGCCAGGTCTTCACGGTTTTGTGGCTCACCGCTGATGGCCAGTGTCAGCCGGCTCAACCAGGATTTCGGACTGTCGCCCGACGATCGCCCCTCGCTCATCTGTAATTCCTTTCTCTTCTCTGTGGCCGGGTGTTCCGGAAGGAGCACCACGGGTTCTGCTTATTCGTCGTAGGGATTGGCAATGCCCAGCGTGGCCAGTGCCGCAATTTCACGGCTTTCCATTTCCACGGCATCGGTCTCTTCAATGTGGTCAAAGCCCAGCAGGTGCAAGGTGCCGTGAATGGTCAGATGCGCCCAGTGATCCCTCGGCGCCTTGCCCTGTTCGGCCGCTTCTTCTGCCATCACCGGTACGCAGATCACCAGATCGCCAAGAGGCTCCTGTTCCAGCTGGTCACGCAGGAAGTCTGGCAGATCGCTTGGAAAAGACAGCACATTGGTGGGCTTGTCCTTGTCCCGGTACTCGTGGTTCAGGGTGCGGCTTTCCTCGGCATCCACCAGGCGCACGGTGATTTCGGCGGTGCCCTGGTAGTCGCCGGCCTGTAACGCAGTGGCGCACCACTGCTGGAAGTCGGCTTCCGAGGGCAGGCCTGTGGCCGTGGTGGCCAGCTGTAAGTCAACAAGAATGGACGTGGCGGATGACATACCGGTTACTCGTCTGCGGAATCGGCAGCCGGGGCTGCCGGTCGCGTCGGGGATTGTGTGGCATCCCAGGCCTCGTAGGCCTCGACGATGGTCTGCACCAGGCGATGACGGACGACATCGCGGGAGGTAAAGCGGGTGATGTGGATGCCCTTTACGCCATGCAATACGCGCAGGGCATGTGACAGTCCGGATTCCTGGCCCTTGGGCAGATCGACCTGGGTGATATCGCCGGTGATCACGGCCTTGGAGCCGAAGCCGAGACGGGTGAGGAACATTTTCATCTGTTCCTTCGTGGTGTTCTGGCCTTCGTCGAGAATGATGAAGGCATTGTTCAGTGTGCGGCCACGCATGTAGGCGAGGGGCGCAACCTCGATGACCTGCTTTTCAATCAGCTTGGCGACGCGCTCAAAGCCGAGCATTTCATACAGGGCATCATAGAGCGGACGCAGATAAGG
>CAYGBB010000567.1:0-1551 GCA_964347985.1 uncultured Moraxellaceae bacterium | reverse complement strand
CCTCCTGATGTTGCCTCCCGGGCTACAGGATGTCCTTCAATGCCGACACCAGCGCATCATTCTGCTCCGGCGTACCAATGGTGATACGCAGGAACTGCTCGATGCGCGGGCTGCGGAAGTGACGAACGATCACGGCACGCTCGCGCAGCAACGCGGCCAGAGCGCTGCCCTCGCGATCCGGGTGACGGGCAAAAATGAAGTTGGCCGCCGACGGCAGTACCTCGAAGCCAAGTGCCGTCAGCTCAGCCACCAACCGTTCACGACTCTCGATCACGGCCTGACAGGTCTGGCCGAACCAGGCGCGGTCTTCAAAGGCAGCGGCCGCACCAACAATTGCCATCCGTCCGAGCGGATAGGAGTTGAAGCTGTTCTTGATGCGCTCCAGCGCCTCGATCAGATCCGGGTGTCCGACCGCCAGCCCCACACGCAATCCTGCCAGGGAACGCGATTTGGAAAGCGTCTGTGTCACCAGCAGGTTGGGGTATGTCTTTACCAGCGCAATTGCGGTCTCGCCACCAAAATCCACATAGGCCTCATCCACCACCACCACAGACGCCGTGTTGCGTTGTAACAACGCCTCAATCGCAGCCAGCGGGGTCAGGATGCCGGTAGGTGCATTCGGGTTGGGGAAAATGATGCCGCCATTGGGCTGTGCATAATCATCGAGATCAATCTCGTAGTTGGCATTGAGCATGACCTGCCGGAACGGCACACCGTAGAGGCCGCAGTAGACCGGATAAAAGCTGTAGGAGATATCCGGAAAAAGGATCGGCAGGTCGTGCTTCAGCAAGCCATGAAATACATGTGCCAGCACTTCATCCGAACCGTTGCCGACAAAGACATGACTCTTCTCAACGTCGTAATAGTCCGCAATCGCCTGCTTGAGTACATCGGCATTGGGATCGGGATACAAACGCAACTCATCGCCCAGGGCCGACTGCATGGCAGCAACCGCTTTTGGCGAAGGGCCGTAGGGATTCTCGTTGGTATTGAGTTTGACGAGGTTGGCAATTTTCGGCTGTTCGCCCGGCACATAAGGCACGAGGTCGTTGACGAACGTACTCCAGAACTTGCTCATGAAATATTCCGTGGCAGGTTGCTGGAGCGGCCGGCACCTCGAACCGTTTGCACACTGTTCGCAGCGCCAGTCACTCCAGCAGGGATTACTTGATAATGCGGTACTCGGCCGAGCGGGCGTGTGCCTCCAGGCTTTCTCCACGTGCCAGCACAGAGGCCACCTTGCCCAGCGCCGAGGCCCCCGCGGCAGAGCAGCCGATCAGGCTGGTACGCTTCTGGAAATCATAAACACCGAGCGGAGAAGAAAAGCGCGCCGTCCCCGAGGTGGGCAACACGTGATTTGGGCCTGCGCAGTAATCGCCCAGCGCCTCTGGCGTGTAACGGCCCATGAAGATGGCGCCGGCATGCCGGATGTGTGGCAGCAAGGCCTCCGGGTTCTCCACGGACAGCTCCAGATGCTCCGGGGCAATGCGGTTGATCAGTGCAAGTGCTTCACCCTGATCCCCTACCCTGATCAGGGCGCCGCGTGTAGCG
>CAYGBB010000566.1:0-1551 GCA_964347985.1 uncultured Moraxellaceae bacterium | reverse complement strand
ACACCATTGAGCTTGGCCCAGCGAATGAAGTCCATCACGATGAGGAAGTAGCCCGCAAAGCCCATCTGGTTGATGATGCCAAGCTCGAACTCCAGACGGTCCGTATAGATCTTGCGCTTCTCTGCGTAATCCGGTGCGGTAACATCAAGCAGCACACTCAGCCGCTCTTCGAGACATTCGCGCGAATACTGGATGAAATAATCATCCATCGTCATGCCTTCCGGCACGGGATAGTTCGGCAAGTAGTTTTTGCCAAGGGTGATATCCAGCGTGCAGCGGCGGGCAATCTCCCAGGTATTCTCGATCGCCTCCGGTATATCCGAAAACAGCTCGATCATCTGCTCGGGCGTTTTCAGATACTGCTCAGCAGAGTATTCGTGCGGGCGCCGCGGGTCATCCAGCGCATAGCTCTGGGCGATGCAGACACGCACTTCATGCGCCTCAAAATCCTTCTGCGCCAGAAAACGGACGTCATTAGTCGCTACTACCGGGCATTGTAGCTGGTCACCCAGCGCCACCGCCGCATGCAGAAAATCCTCGTCACCATCCCGACCCGTACGATTCAGCTCAAGGTAAGCCCGCTCAGGAAAGTGCTGCATCCAGGATTTCAGGCGGATGGGCGCCGTCAGCTCGTCGGACCCCAGCAATGCCTGTCCGATATCACTGCGCCACCCCAGCAGCAGGATCAGCCCGTCGGCATACTTCTCCAGGCTGCCACGCGACACAATGGCATCGCCCATTTCCTGGCCATGAATATAGGCATCGGAAATCACACGAATCAGATTCCGGTAACCTTGCTCGTTCATCACGAGCACCGTGATCTCAAACAGCTGCTCGCCATCACGAACAACCAGATCACCACCAAATACCGGTTTGATGCCTTTCCCTTGGGCCATCTTGTAGAACTTGACCAGACCATAAAGATTCATCAGGTCCGTCATCGCAACAGAGGGCATGCCTGCGCTTGCCGCCCCTGCCACCAGCTCATCAATACGGACAATACTGTCCTTGAGCGAGAACTCGCTGCGTACGTGCAGGTGAACAAACGTGCTCATACCTTTTCCCCCGGCAACCGGGCAATCAGTGCCTCACGTACTGGCGCAAAAGAACGCCGGTGCTCCGGTATCGGGCCATGCATTCGCAATGCCTCGAAATGCGCGGCGGTGGGATATCCCTTGTGCTGGGCAAAACCGTATTGCGGGTACCGCTCATGGAGTGCCGTCATTTCCGCATCACGCGCCACTTTCGCCAGAATACTGGCGGCACTGATGACCGCGACGCGCGCATCGCCCTTGACCACTGCGGTTGCCGCACAGCCAAAACGTGGCGAGCGGTTGCCATCAACCAGCACATGCTCCGGAATCACACCCAGCGCCAACACGGCACGCTGCATCGCCAGCATGGTGGCATGCAGGATGTTCAATTCATCGATTTCATGTGGATCTGCACGACCGAATGCAAAATACAGCGCTTTTTCACGAATCTCTTCTGCCAACTGCAGGCGTTTCCTTTCTGTCAGTGCCTTGGAATCGGCCAGTCCTGCAATGGGTC
>CAYGBB010000565.1:0-1558 GCA_964347985.1 uncultured Moraxellaceae bacterium | reverse complement strand
CACGGATGGTGGCATCATCAAACTTCGCCTTCACATCGAAGAGCTTGAAGCGATCCCAGTCGCCGCGGTATTCGTCCGGAATATCGAACTCCTTGTAATCTGCCTCATAGGCAGGCGCCTCCAGCTGCACAAAACCACCGGCACGGAAGTTTACGTTCTCGCCCTCGGGCAGCTTGAGCACCAACTCCTTGATGAAAGTGGCCACGTTGTTGTTGGAGACAACCTCGCACTCCCACTGCTTGATGCCAAAGAACTCCTCCGGCAATTCCAGTGCCATGTCCTGCTTGACGGCAAGCTGGCAACCCAGACGCCAGCCTTCCTTGATCTGGCGCTTGGTGAAATGCGGTTCTTCGGTGGGCAGGATGTCACCACCACCGGCACTGACCTTGACCTTGCACTGGCCACAGGTGCCGCCACCGCCACAGGCCGACGACAGGAAAATCTTGCGATCTGCCAGCGTCTGCAACAGCTTGCCACCAGAGCTGACCTCGATCCGTTTTTCCGGATCGTGATTGATGTCGATGGTCACACTGCCAGCCGCTACCAGCTTGGTCCGTGCGGCCAGAATAAAGGCCACCAGCACCAGCACAATGCCGGTGAACATGACCATCGAGAGAAGAATGACTGCTTGTTCGGACATGATCAGGGCTCCTTACAGCTGCACGCCGGAAAACGACATGAAGCCGAGTGCCATGAGGCCGGCCGAAATGAAGGTGATGCCAAGTCCCTGCAGGGCCGGCGGCACATCGCTGTACTTCATCTTTTCACGCACAGCGGCCAGCAGCACGATGGCCAGCGCCCACGAAAAACCGGAGCCCACGCCATACACCACACTTTCAGGAAAGTTGTAGTCACGCTGCTGCATGAACAAGGCGCCACCGAGCACGGCACAGTTCACCGTGATCAGGGGCAGGTAAATGCCCAGGGCGTTATAGAGCGCCGGAAAATACTTGTCGCAGGCCATTTCCATCACCTGCACCAGCGCTGCAATCGCACAGATGTAGGTCAGCAGGGACAGGAAGCTGAGATCAACCTCACCCACCCCTTCCATACCGGTCCAGGAAAGCGCGCCTTCCTTCAACAGATACTGCCAGAGCAGGTTGTTCACCGGCACGGTGATGGCCTGCACAAACACCACGGCAATACCGAGCGAAATGGCCGTCTCGATCTTTTTCGAGATAGCCAGAAAAGTACACATGCCGAGAAAGAACGACAGCGCCATGTTCTCGATGAACACGGACTTCACAAAAAGACTGAGGTAATGCTCCATGAACGCGATCCTCCGTCAGTGTTCGGTTTGCGCTTTGGACTGCGGCGCAATACGGTATTCAGTTGATTCCTGCTGTTCGGGTTTCCACGAACGCAGGCCCCAGATCACCAGACCGATCAGGAAAAATGCGGAAGGCGGCAGCAGCAACAGGCCATTCGGCACATACCAGCCACCATTGTTCACCGTCGGCAGGATGGTGTAGCCCAGCCATGTGCCGGAACCGAACAGTTCACGGAACAGAGCCAGCAGGATCAGCAGCGCCGAATAACCCAGACCGTTGCCGATACC
>CAYGBB010000564.1:0-1567 GCA_964347985.1 uncultured Moraxellaceae bacterium | reverse complement strand
CCCACATTCAGCGCAAAACTGAAGTCGTCGTTTTCATCAAAATGATTAATGAGCGCCGGGTTGAGAATGGCCTGGTTGTACTCACCCATGGTGAGACCAGCGCCCGCGCGACCCATGCTGCGCGCATCATAAATATCGGCAAACGAAAGAGCGGGGACCGCGCACAAAGCAGCAACAGCGGCCGCAAGCGATAATTTGCGCATGAAACATTCCTTATTTATCTGATGATTTTTGATCGGGCGCATCCAGTGACCAGACAGCACCAAGTGCTCTTTATATCATCCGGACCGATGATGACCAACCTTCGACCAGAGCAGGTCCATCCTGCGGTCAGTGCCCCAGGTACGCAGCCTTGACCCGTTCGTCAGCGGCCAGCTCGGCGGCAGGGCCGCTCAGCGTGATGGCACCGGATTCCATGACATAGGCCCGGTTGGCGGCAGCCAGCGCCAGACGGGCATTCTGCTCAATCAGCAGGATGGCGACGCCGTCGGCATTGATGCTGCGAATGATCCCGAAAATCTTCTCGACCATGAGCGGGGCCAGCCCCATGGAGGGCTCGTCCAGCAGCAACAGGCGTGGACGGCTCATCAACGCGCGGCCAATGGCCAGCATCTGCTGCTCGCCACCGGACAGGGTTCCGGCCAGCTGCCGCTCCCGCTCCTTGAGGCGCGGGAAAAGCCCGTAGGATTTCTCCAGATCGGCCGCAATGCCGGGCTTGTCATGACGGTGATAAGCCCCCATGAGCAGGTTTTCTGCCACGGTCAACCGGGCAAACACGCCTCTGCCTTCCGGCACCAGCGCCAGCCCCTGACGTACACGATCATGGGCGGCCAGCTTCAGCAGATCATGTCCTGCATACTGTATCGAGCCGCTGGCAGGTGTCAGCAGTCCGCCCAGGGTATTAAGCGTGGTGGTCTTGCCAGCGCCATTGGCACCAATCAGGGTAACCAGTTCACCATCTGCCACGTCAAGGCTGATGCCTTTCACGGCCTTGATGCCGCCATAGGTGACGGAAAGATTGTTGATGGTGAGCAAACTCATACCGCACCACTCCCCAGATAGGCTTCGATCACGCGCGGATTAACCTGCACATCCGCAGGCACGCCTTCCGCAATCAGTTCGCCAAAATCCAGCACGGCAACGCGGTCACATAATCCCATGATGAGCTTTACATCATGTTCGATGAGCAACACGGTGATGCCATCACTCTTGATGCGGGCAACCAGCTCACGCAGACCAGCGGTCTCGGTAGGGTTCATGCCTGCAGCCGGCTCATCCAGCGCAAGCAGTTTTGGTTCTGTTGCCAATGCACGTGCAATTTCCAGTCGACGCTGATCACCATAGGAGAGTTCACGTGCCAGCTTGTTGGCAGACTCCTCTATGCCGACATAACGCAACAACTCAAACGCCCTGGTACGAATGCCCTGCTCTTCGGCACGCGCCCGTGGATGCCGCAGGATGGCACCAATCACGCCTGTCCGTGTTTTGCCATGACGCGCCACCATCACGTTTTCCAGCGCGGTCATGTAATTGAACAGGCGGATGTTCTGGAAGGTACGGGCAATAC
>CAYGBB010000563.1:0-1571 GCA_964347985.1 uncultured Moraxellaceae bacterium | reverse complement strand
GGCCACACACCAGTCCGCATAGACATCCACTACCGCCGTCTGGCCGGCACGCGTTGCCGCCGACAGCTGCTCACGCAAGGTCACCTCGTTGCTCACGCGCACAAACTCGACTTCACCCGCCGGTTGCCCGGTGGTGGCCGCGACGGTCTGGGTAAAGGCCGCCAGTGGTCGCCGGGGATCCTCCTGCCCGGTCAGTGCGCCCAGCAGGAGAACGGCGGCATACAGCAGCATGAGTGCACCCACCCCTTTCCAGAGCCGTCCCACACCCGGAGCAGCCGGCTCCAGAGCCCCCATATAGACCGCTGACACACCCACCAGCAGCGCCCACAGCAGGAGCACTGCCGGACCCGGGAGCACACGACTGACCAGCCAGATCGCGACTGCCAGCATCCCCACCCCGAACACGCCCTTCACCGCCACCATCCAGTTACCGGCCCGCGGCAGCAGACGTCCGCCCGTGGTGCCGATCAGTACCAGCGGCGCCCCCATGCCCAGCCCCAGCGCCAGCAACGCCAGCCCACCCAGTACGGCATCGCCGGTCGAGCTGATGTAGACCAGCGTACCGGCCAGCGGGGCGGACACGCAGGGTGACACCACCAGCGCCGACAGGATGCCCATCAGGAACACCCCAACCAGCCGGCCGCCCTTCTGCCGGCGCGCCAGCTCATCCATGCGATCGCGAAAAAACGAGGGCAGCTGCAGCTCGTAGAAACCGAACATGCTGAGAGACAGCAGCACAAACACGCCGGCAAACCCGACCAGAACGACAGGGGTCTGCAACCACAGCGCCACATTGGCGCGCGCCCCGAAATAGCCGACCAGCGTACCGACGATGGCATAGGTGGAGGCCATGCCAAGGACATAACCCAGTGACAGGCGGAAGGCGCGCAGCGGCGTCAGCAGTGCCCGGTCCTCACCGGCAATCAGCCCGGTCAGGATGGGCATCATGGGAAACACACAGGGGGTGAAGGTCAGGCCCAGGCCGAGCACAAAGAACGTCAGCAACACCAGCGGCAGGCTGGCATGGCCCAGAAAGCCGGCGATACCGTCGGCCTCGTCAAGGTTTGCCGGGGAGGTTGCCGCCCTGTTCGGCACCACGGCCACCGGGGTAGCAACCTGTGCCGGCTCCGCCACGCCCGGAGAACCCCCGGCCGGTGTTGCCACCAGGGTTACCGGCACGGTCACGGTCTGCGGGGGGTAGCAAAGGCCGGCATCCGCACAGCCCTGATAGCTTACCTGCACCGATAATGTCTGGCCGGCAGCGGCCGCCGGTACCTTCTGCACGGTCAGCAGGGCGCGCGCCTCGTCGTGAAAGACTTCCATGCGCCCGAAGCTCGGATCGTTCTTGAAGACGCCGGGCGACAGGAACTGCAGCGGCGCCAGGGCCACTCCCTCCGCCGGCTGCACCGCTACGGCGTTCATGCGGGCCTTGTAAAGGGCATACCCCGGCGCGACCACCCAGCGCAGGCTGACCCGGTTATCGCCAGCGACAGCCTGCTCCAGCCGGAACGCCTGCTCCACGGGCAGGAATTCCTCTTCGCCGACCACCCCACTGAAGTCCGGTATCTGGG
>CAYGBB010000562.1:0-1572 GCA_964347985.1 uncultured Moraxellaceae bacterium | reverse complement strand
TTGCTGACCTCACCGGATTTTAAGGTGAAGGGCAGTACGCTGGACCTGATCAAGTTCTTCTCGTTGCTCGACAAGCCGGATCTGGTGTTCCCGATTGTCACACCGAAAGCGTTAAAGCAGTAAGAAAAAGGGGCCATCAAGGCCCCTTTTTCATCTCACCACTTCATCATCGGCACCGGGTTCAGCGGGTGCTTCAAAAACCACTTGCCGCCCAGTTTGGCCAGATTGGCGTGAAAGCCTTCATTCGGAAAGGCATCCTTCACCTGCCTGATGAAATCCCTTGGCAAACCAAAGGTGACGGTGCCCAGCGAGAAATCCACCAGATCGCCCTTGCGGAACAGTTCCACCAGCGGATACGCCGCATTCGTATACGGGCGCAGCTTGTGGTGTTCGGTGATCATCAGTTCGATTTCGGTGGTCCAGCCTTGCTGGCCACAGCGTTGCAGATAGTCACGGGCGGGGGGTAGGGAAGGCGGCAAGTAGTCGAGCGTGTTTCCTGTCCACAGGCCGATATCGTGAAACGCTCCGGCAATGATGAGCTTTTCGGCTTCTTCCGGGGTGCAGTCCCGCAACGCCAGACAGAAATTGAGCATGCGGCAGACATGGTTGCGATAGCCCGCATAGTCCTTGCCAATCAATGGCCGCCATTCACTCAGGATTTCATCCAGTAGCGGAAAGCTTTTCTCAACATTCATCCCGGTCATCCTTTTTACAGCAGTACGCTTGCCGCATTGAACGTCAGCCCGATCAACGCCAGCGACGACAGCACGAAAATGACAAAGCGCAGCTCGATCTTGTTGACGATGGCCTGTACCAGACTGTGCGCCACGCGCAGGCCGACATAGGCCCAGGCCAGCGTCAGGTTAACGCCGGTGCCTGCATCCATCAGCGCCAGTGTCAGGGCAATGGCGTAGAAAATGGTCGGCTGCTCCATCAAATGGTTGTAGTTGTCGGCTTTCCAGCGCACTTGTGCCGGTAGCTGGCTCATCTGCTCCCCGCGCGGCGCATACGGGTCGGATTTCATCTTTGCCTTGAACATGGCGGGCAGGCGGGTGGCATACATCCAGGTCCACATGACCATGGACCAGGCAACCAGAGCAACAATCGGGGCGAGAATGGGGCTGTGCATTGTTACCTTCCTTGAGATTCCTTCGGTGTGCAGACACTACCTTGCCACCACCAGTTCCCGCCAGTCTGTCAAACATCGCCCCGAGCGCATTTCACTCAGCATGTGCCAGTGCATGCTGGTGCCGGCACTGGCATAAAACACGGTGCCACTGCCGTGGCGTTTGTTCAGGGTGTCCACGGTGGTCATCAGGCGGCGCGAGCTGTCGGTGTCGGTGGCGTTGAACAGGTCGTCCTGTTGTGTGCCCTGGTCCACCAGATTGGTCAGCATGACGCCGGCTTTCTTGTAGTTGATGCCCGGTACAAACATGTCCTCCAGACCGGCCACGGCAGCGGCGACCAGCTTGCGGGAATCCTGAGTGGGGGTGGGCAGGGCGATGAAGCGGCTGCCGCTGTATTGCTCATCGCCCTCGCGGAACGGGTTACTGCGCACGAATACATGCACAC
>CAYGBB010000561.1:0-1576 GCA_964347985.1 uncultured Moraxellaceae bacterium | reverse complement strand
AGTTGACCTGATAACTGTCGCCCTCCAGCAAGTAGCGCTGAATGCGTCGAAAGTCCTCGCGATATCGAGTGGGCGAAGTCAGTGGCTGGAAGTTCGTGCTCAGGCAGAAGTCATCGGCACCTTTTTCCGGTCTTGTGACCGGCTTCACACCCTTGAGCAGGCTGGTCCACTGCCTCTGGGACTCGTCATAGCCAGGCAGACTGACCTTTGTGGCTGTTTTTTCTGCATGATTAAGGCAAATGAAATGCGGATAGAGCCCCAGAAAAGCATCGGGAAAAGGCAGCCGCTCCAGGTTCGGGGACTGGCTGCTGTCATAGCCGATAAAGCCGGCCAGGCCCCCTCTAAAGGGCAAGTCGTCCAGACCGGCGGGCTCCGGGAGTTCGGCAAGCAGGCCGGGCAGGGCTTGCCAAAAGCCTGCAATGTCATGGACGGATAGTGAGGAAGTGGTTTCACTATCATCCGTAATATATTGATTTCCAAGTTGAATATATTTAACTGGAAAGGCACAAAAAATCTCTTCCTGGGTATTTCCTGGGCGCAGCCAAAGTGGCCGGGCCCTGGCGCCAGCCAGCTCATGCAGGCGCAGGCCCAGTTCCGGGTGGTAGTCGATCAAGTGGCGCATGGTCGGAGATGAGGCTTCCTGAAGAGGCATGTGCACAGGGGGCAGTCGGGTCAGTCACTGCCTTGCGCAAGCTTATCGTTTTTTACAGCCGGCCGCTTGTCGCCCTTTCCGGTCACTACACAAAAGCACTTGCTGCCGGCAAGAGAGCCATGCTATTTTTCTGGTGCGCAATAATAATTGCTCTCATCAAAGAGCATTCATAATCATAAAAACCGAGGAGAAAACACCATGAAAGGGTTCAATAAACTCGTTCTGGCTACAGCCATCATCGCCGCTTCTTCCAGCTCTTTCGCCATGCAAGCCATGGATGATGAAAGCCTTTCCGCTGCAACGGGGCAGGACGGCATTACCATTCGCCTTGATTCCAGCATGACAGATCTTGGCATCAAGTGGATTGATCGTGACGGCATCGTGGGTGATGCTGTATTCGCCAACTCCGGCGCCGTGTCAATTACCCCGATCGGTGTGGTAACCACTGGCCTCAAAATTGACATTGATGCCGGCGGTAATGCGGGTACGGGTGCGGGTACGGATGGCCAGCTTCGCATTAACGTGTTTGCGGGTGGGGTAACCAGGATTCTGCTGCATGATGGCGTTGCAGGTGCAGGGACTGTCGGTACGGTAATCGGTGTGGCGGATGCTGGCGCCACCGGTAGCACCATCGGCGCGATTACGCCCATCATTTCCTTCGATAAAACGTCAGAGCTGACCATTGATGCCGGCATGACGATGCAGATCCAGCTGGGCAAGCGTGCGGCAGGGAGCCATTTCCTGACAGCGAGTGCCACCTTGGCCGGCGTCACGCTGAACGCCATGTCAATTGCTGACGCAGTGGGTGGCGGCTCGATCGGCCTGGGCAAAATTGTGCTTGGAAACATTGTTTCGAACACAGCGGTTGATGTTGTGTCTGCCGCCAATGCTCCAGTCGGCTACGGTGCGGGCCTGAAGATTGAC
>CAYGBB010000560.1:0-1577 GCA_964347985.1 uncultured Moraxellaceae bacterium | reverse complement strand
GGTGTGGTCCTTGTGGATAATGAGAAACTGGTTGCTCTGTACCCCTTCTCCATTAACCAGTGAGAAGAAGACCAGGCATTTGTGTTCGCCATTGTCAAACAGGGCATGGGAGGCGGACAGTGGCAGTGGTAGTGAAGAGTTCATGATGACCGCCAGAGCGTGAGGTGAAAGGCTGGAGGATAGTGCCGGATTTGACCGTTCATTCTCTTGATCTGTGTCAATTCGCTCCAGCTCGCTCCGTAATGGTGGTGATAACCCTCCTGGTTTGTCTTGCGCAGTTCATTGGCAAACCAGTTGACTGTATCTGCAGAAAATCGATGCAAATTGAGTTCGGCCCCGAAAAAGACGAGGCAAGTCTGGCGAAGCATGGCGTTTCGCTCGCGTTGGCGGCTCAACTCGATTGGGATGCCACCTTGGTCTGGGTCGAGACCGGTTTGAGTACAGCGAGTTGCGCATGATCGCAGTCGCGCCGGAAACAAATGTCTTGTACTACGTGGCATTTTTAGAGCATGACGAAGCGCGGAGAGTGATTGGTTTGCGTCGTGCCAATCGTCAGGAGGTCGCTCACTATGTCCAAAGTATTCAGGCGGCAAAAAATTGTTATGCCGTCGCTTGCCGAAGACAGGGCGATTACGGCGGCGGCCCGGAATGATCCGGACGCGAAGCCGCTCACGCCCAGGCAGTTGAAGGCAATGGTGCCAATGCCTGCCTTGCGGGGCCGCCCCAAGTCCGAGCACAAGAAATTGTTCATCTCTGTGTGTTACGGCCAGGAGGTTATTGAGTATTTCAGGTCTACGGACGAGTGCTGGCAGTCTCGAATGGGCACCGTACTTCTCAAGTATGTGGAGCGCCAGATTCACCAGGCATCGTGAGCAGGCTAACTCGTGGCGTTTCTCAAGGCCGATGCCCCTGACGGGCTGCGGCCCTGATTCACTCGCTGGAGTCGAGCCTTGAAAACCGCCTTTATCCGGCGGCCATCCTGACGGGGGTTGCCGCCGGCTCAGCCCGGATTATTTGCCGATGCCGTGCGTGGCCAGATAGCTGATGGATGCTTCGTACTTTGAACCGGCATCAATGCGGGAAATTTCTGCCTTGTCCAGCAGCATGCTGGCTTTTTCCAGGGTGACCATGGTGCCGTAGCATCTGAGCAGCAGCCATTCGCTGTCTTGCTCGGTGACTTCGCCGATAAAGCTGATGTCGTCTTCCAGGAGCTCGGTCAGCAGGTTCACGTAGCCATAGATGCTCTGCACGGACTCGATCACCGTTTCAAGCGACGAGAGGTCAATGGTAGGGGAGTCGAGTCGGGTTTGTGCATGAGCACCAAGTGCCTTGATGGCGGTGCGGGCATTGCCACCCATGCGCACGCGGGTGACGTCCTCAAGATGAAAAACGCTGATGCCGTTTTTTTCGCCGTCTTCGGTGATCAGGCTCATGTAGAGAAATTCTTCGCTCAGCCCCTGGATGACGCCGGTGAGAGAATCCTCCGAAACGCGGTCTCGATAAACATCGACGATTTCTCGTGCCAGCTTGAGTTCTTTCAGTTTTTTATCCAGCAATGACATGGTGTGTACTCTGAC
>CAYGBB010000559.1:0-1578 GCA_964347985.1 uncultured Moraxellaceae bacterium | reverse complement strand
TCATAGGCCTCACTGGGGGCTTCCGGTGTCCACTCAAGATGATGGGCCTCGTCCACTACCAGCAGATCCCAGCCGGTAGCAAGAACCGCATCAGACAGATCAGGATGATCGACCAGCAGCTCCAGCGCCATCAGCACGATCTGTTCGGTTTCAAACGGATTTTCGTCTTCGTTGCTCTCTTTCAGTGCGGCGCAGCGCTCAAGATCGAACAGGGCGGCATTCAGATTGAAGCGGCGACGCATTTCCACCAGCCACTGGTATTGCAGGTTTTCCGGAACCAGAATCAGTACGCGTTGCGCACGGCCAGTATGCAGTTGCTGGTGAATAATGAGGCCCGCTTCAATGGTTTTGCCAAGGCCGACCTCATCTCCCAGTAGCACGCGCGGCTGCTGGCGCTGACCAACATCATGCGCGATATAGAACTGGTGCGGAACGCGACCCAGGCGTGGGCCGACCAGTCCGCTCACCGGGGACTGGGCAAGTTTTTCCTGTTGCAGCAGGGCGAGTACACGCAAATTGAACAGCTCGATACTGTCGAGTTGTGAGGCCAGCAGACGCTCCTGCGGGCGAGCCAGGTGAATTTCGGCCGAGAGACGGGTTTCATTCAACACATTCGGTTCACCTGCGTCATTCTGCACGTGATACCGCAACACGCCGCGCTGCTCTTCAACCTCCAGCACCTTCCAGCCTTGACCGGCCACATCCTGTACGGTGTCACCAACCACAAAGCGAATGCGCGACAGCGGCGCATTGTTGCGCGCATAAACGCGGGTTTCATCGCTTTTGGGAAACAGTACGGTCAGTGAACGTGCATCGGTTTCGATAATGACACCAAGCCCCAGCTCGGTTTCAGAATCGGAAATCCAGCGCTGCCCCATGGCGGGCGTGAACAGGGCGGATGCGGACTGGGTCATGCTTTTCTCTTTATCGTGTAGTCAGAACGGGGCCGGCGCGCGAAATTGCAGGCGGCTTCCGTGTACGGGATGGGTAAAGGCCAATGTCTCCGCATGCAGACAAAGGCGGCTGTCGGCAGAGGCGGCTTCTTCGGGGGCGTATAACGCATCACCCAGCAACGGGTGACCGAGGGCCTGCATGTGCACACGCAACTGGTGTGTACGTCCGGTAAATGGCTCCAGATCCAGGCGGGTATGGCCATTTGCACGCGTCAGCACTTTCCAGCGGGTCAGTGCATGCTGGCCGTTAACCGGGTCGACCACCTGACGGGGCTTGGTGGGCGGGTCATAACGCAAGGGCAAATCCACTTCGCCGGCATTCTCGGCCAGATACCCAAGCGCCAGGGCAATGTAATGCTTGTCGACTTCGCGATCATGAAACTGGCGGGACAGTTCCCGGTGGGCATCCGCATTGCGGCCCAGCACCAGTAGTCCGGAGGTGTCGTAGTCGAGGCGATGCACAATGCGGGCATCTGGAAAGTCGGGCAGCAATCGGGCAATCAGGCAGTCCTGCTTGTCCTCGCCCTTACCAGGCACACTCAGCAGACGAGCTGGTTTGTTGACGACCATCAGGACGTCATCCACGTAAATCACCACGTGCGGGGCGGGAGTGAACCGGGGGAGC
>CAYGBB010000558.1:0-1580 GCA_964347985.1 uncultured Moraxellaceae bacterium | reverse complement strand
TACCGGCATCGACCACAGCCACCTGGCGCAGTCCAAGGCACACGAGGCGATCCGCTTCCGTGACATCCAGGCACAGCCGCGCAAGATCATTTCCAGCCCGACCTGGTCCGGCCTGGAAGACGACAAGGTCAGCTACAGCGCCGGCTACACCAATGTTCACGAGATGATCCCGTGGCGCACCCTCACCGGTCGCCAGCAGTTCTATCAGGATCATCCGTGGATGCAGGCCTTCGGTGAGCAGTTGATGAGTTATCGTCCGCCGATCAACACCCGCACCATTGATTATGTGAAGGGCAAGCGCAGCAACGGCAACACCGAAATCGTGCTGAACTGGATCACCCCGCACCAGAAGTGGGGCATCCACAGCACCTACAGCGACAACCTGCTGATGCTCACGCTCAGCCGTGGCGGACCCATCATCTGGCTCTCGGAGCACGACGCCAAAAAGGCCGGCATCGAGGATAACGACTGGGTCGAGTGCTTCAATGCCAACGGTGCGCTGACCGCCCGTGCGGTGGTCAGCCAGCGCGTGAAAGACGGCATGGTGATGATGTATCACGCCCAGGAACGCATCGTGAATGTGCCCGGCAGTGAAACCACCCGGACCCGGGGCGGTCATCACAACTCGGTGACCCGCGTCGTGCTCAAGCCCACTCATATGATTGGGGGCTATGCCCAGCAGTCCTATGGCTTCAACTACTACGGCACCGTCGGCTGCAACCGCGACGAGTTCGTGGTGGTGCGCAAGATGGCCAGGGTGGACTGGCTCGACGGCACCGATGTGGGCGGCCTCGGCGGCGACGCCCTGCCGCAACCCCTGCCGACCACGATTTGAGGAGTGTTGTCATGAAGATTCGTTCACCAGGATCGATGGCGCATGGTGACTGCACCATGCGCCATCACGCGGAACAGATTGGGGTTCATGTTGAGGAGTCGGCACCATGAAGATTCGTTCGCCAGGATCAATGGCGCATGGTGACTGCACCATGCACCATCGCGCGGAACAGATTGGGGTTCATGTTGAGGAGTCGGCACAATGAAGATTCGTTCGCAAGTTGGCATGGTGCTAAACCTCGACAAGTGCATCGGCTGCCACACCTGCTCGATCACCTGCAAAAACGTCTGGACCAGCCGTGAAGGCATGGAATACGCCTGGTTCAACAATGTGGAAACCAAGCCCGGTATTGGCTACCCGAAAGAGTGGGAAAACCAGGAGAAGTGGAAAGGCGGCTGGGTACGCAATGCGGATGGCTCGATAAACCCGAAGATTGGCGGCAAGTTCCGCATACTAGCCAACATTTTCGCCAATCCGGATCTGCCGACCATCGACGACTATTACGAGCCCTTCGACTTTGACTACCAGCATCTGCACACCGCGCCACTGGGCGAGCATCAGCCGGTAGCCCGGCCGCGCTCGGTCATCTCCGGGAAACGCATGGAGAAAATCGAGTGGGGCCCGAACTGGGAAGAAATTCTCGGCACCGAATTCGCCAAGCGCCGCAAAGACAAGAACTTTGATCAGGTGCAGGCCGACATGTACGGTGAGTATGAAAATACCTTCATGATGTATCTGCCACGCC
>CAYGBB010000557.1:0-1582 GCA_964347985.1 uncultured Moraxellaceae bacterium | reverse complement strand
GCGGTGGTGCTCTCGGTGCGCACGGTGACGGTCGAGGGCAACCAGTCTGGCGTGGGCGCAACGACGGGCGGCGTGGTCGGCGGCATTGCCGGCTACGGTGCCGGCAGCGGACAGCGCGAGGCACAGATCATCGGCATTCTGGGCGCGGCGGCGGGTGCCGTGGCCGGCAATGTGATCGAGCGTGCGGGCACCCGTGAAGAGGCCTACGAAATTCTCGTGCAACTCAAGAATGGCGAACGGCGTGCCCTCGTGCAGGCCAAGGGCGAGGAGGTGTTCCAGCCTGGTGATGCGGTGATTCTGATCACGACCAGCGGCAAGGTGCGTGTGGCCAAGGCGCCCAAACAATAAACGGAGCCGGAACCAACTTATGATGGTGCGGCCAACCGTCTCGCACCATCATGGCCCGTCTTCCCCGTCTCAGCGTTTCAGGTTATCCGCACCACGTCATCCAGCGCGGCAATAACCGGCAAGCCATTTTCCTGGCGGACGCTGACCGCCTGCGCATGCTGGAGCTGCTCGATGAGCATGCGCGCCAGCATGAAGTGGCCGTCCATGCCTATGTGCTCATGGACAACCATTTCCATCTGCTACTGACACCCCAGACGGGCGATGGCCTGCCGCACATGATGCAGGCGGTTGGACGCCGCTACGTGCGCTATTTCAACGACAGTCACGGCCGCAGCGGTACCTTGTGGGAGGGGCGCTACAAGTCCACCCTGATCGAGGCCGAGGGCCATCTGCTGGCCTGCATGGCCTACATCGACCTGAACCCGGTACGTGCCGGTCTGGTGGCCATGGCGCGGGACTATCCCTGGTCCAGCCATGCGCACTATGCCGGCTTGCGAGTGGACCGCATGGTGACGCCCCATCCGCTCTATTGGGAGCTGGGCAATACTCCTTTTGCGCGTGAGGCTGCATATGCCCGGCTGGTGCAGGAGGGGCTGAGCCAGCAACAGCAACTGGCCTTGACCGAATCGGCTCTGAGGGGATGGGTGCTGGGAAGCCCCGGCTTCATGGCGGCACTGCAGACGAAAACAGAGCGTCGTCTCAGCAAGTCGCATCCAGGTCGTCCCAGCTCTAGGGTTTCGCCGGTCTGACTGACCTGCCTCTTTCAATTCCTTGGGGGCGGTGCACATTCATTTAATGTGTCCCTAATTATTTCATGAGAGAGGAAGTGGGGGAATAATAAGAATCTGACCCTAATTGTTCCACTTGGAAATATTGTTGCGGTGCACTATGCTTACGTCCCCTGCGAAATATTTAGGAGTGCGCCATGACCACGGCTGCCGAGATTCAGCATCTCCAAGAAAACGGTTTGTATTCGAGTGCCAATGAACATGACGCCTGTGGCGTGGGTTTCGTGGCGCACATCAAGGGTCACAAGACCCATGACATCGTGCAGGGCGCACTCAAGATCCTGGAAAACCTGGACCACCGGGGTGCAGTGGGTGCTGACAAGCTGATGGGCGACGGCGCCGGCATCCTGATCCAGTTGCCGGACACCCTGTACCGCGAGGAGATGGCCAGGCAGGGCGTGACCCTCCCGCCCCCCGGCGAGTACGGCGTGGGCATGATCTTCCTG
>CAYGBB010000556.1:0-1584 GCA_964347985.1 uncultured Moraxellaceae bacterium | reverse complement strand
TTTACCGACTGGGAATCCGTGCCCGGTTACGAAAACATGGGCTTCCCGATTGTGGAAGTCAGCGCCGACGGCAGCTTTGTCGTCACCAAGCCCGCCCATACCGGCGGTCTTGTCTCCCCCGCCACCGTGGGCGAACAGATCGTTTATGAAATCGGTGATCCGCAGTCCTATCTGCTGCCGGATGTCACGGCTGATTTCTCGCACGTAAAACTGGAACAGGTCGGTGAAAACCGCGTGCTTGTTTCCGGCGCCAAAGGCCGTGCCCCGACAGACTCCTACAAGGTCAGTGCCACTTACCCGGACGGCCACCGCGTCACCGTCAGCTTCATGATCGGTGGCATCGATGCGAAGAAAAAAGCCGAGCGCGTGGCCGAGGCCATCCTCACCAAGTGCGAACGCGTGCTGATGATGCGTGGCGCTCCACCTTTTACCGGCAAGAATGTCGAAATACTGGGCACAGAAGCCACCTACGGCCCGCGTGGTCGACATCATGATGCGCGTGAAGTCGTGGTGAAAATGGCCGTCACCCATCCGGTGAAAGAAGCCTGCCTGTTCTTTGCCTCGGAAATCGCCCAGGCCGCTACCGGCATGGCGCCCGGCATTACCGGCATTGTCGGCGGACGCCCGAAAGCCTCTCCCGTGGTGAAGCTGTTTTCCTGCCTGGTGAAAAAGAACCTGCTGCCGGTCGAAATCGATCTGGATGGCCAGCGCCAGAAGGCAACCATCCCCTCAACGTTCAGCCCATCCATTGCGCCCATGAGCGCCGGTGAAGTTGCCACGCTGCAGGGTGATGAAACCGAGGTCCCGCTGATCCGTCTGGCCTGGGCGCGCAGTGGTGACAAGGGCAATCACTCCAATATCGGTGTGATTGCACGGATGCCGGAATACCTGCCATGGATTCGTGCCTCGCTCAGCGAAAAGGCCGTGGCCGATTACATGGCGCATGTGCTGGACCCGGACACGGGCCGCGTTAACCGTTACGAGTTGCCGGGACTGAATGCCCTTAATTTCCTGCTGGAAAACGCACTGGGCGGCGGTGGCATTGCCAGCCTGCGCATTGATCCGCAGGGCAAGGCATTTGCCCAGCAACTGCTCGAAATGCCGGTGAAGATTCCGGCCAACTTGTTGAAGTGATTCAGGAAGAGTTCATGAAATACCAATCCATATTCAATCCCTCTGCCTTCGCCGGAAAAGTGGTCATTGTCACCGGCGGTGGCTCCGGCATTGGCCGCTGCACGGCTCATGAACTGGCCGCATTGGGTGCACAGGTTGTCATCACCGGACGCAAGCAGGAAAAACTGGATGCAGTCGTTGCAGAAATAACGGGAGATGGCGGCAAGGTTACCAGTCTCGTGTGTGATATCCGCAATGAAGAACAGGTCAAGGAAACCATCGCGGCCGTCATCACACAGTTCGGCCGTCTTGACGGACTGGTGAACAATGCCGGTGGCCAGTTCCCGGCCCCGCTTTCCATGATCTCTGCCAACGGTTTTGAGGCTGTGGTGCGCAACAACCTGCAAGGCACCTTCCTGATGATGCGCGAAGCGTATACTCGCGCCCCGAAATTTTCGACCTCTTCGCGTA
>CAYGBB010000555.1:0-1585 GCA_964347985.1 uncultured Moraxellaceae bacterium | reverse complement strand
GTCATCGTCTACTCCGATGTAGAGGCCGACCCACCCGAGCTGCGGGTCATGGCGACCGTTACAGCGGCCCGTGAGGCCGGTGCCGAGGTGATTGTCGGGCTGGGTGGCGGCAGTTCCCTGGATACAGCCAAACTGGTGGCGCTGCTGGCTGCCACACCCCAACCCCTGGAAAGCATCTACGGCATTGGCCTGGCCAGGGGGCCACGGCTGCCACTGGTACAGGTCCCTACCACGGCGGGTACTGGCTCAGAAGTTACCCCGATCGCCATCGTGACCACGCCGACACAGGAAAAGAAGGGCGTGGTGTCGCCTTTGCTCTATCCGGATCTGGCGATACTGGATGCCGAGCTGACACTGGGACTGCCACCTGCGGTCACTGCCATGACCGGCATCGATGCCATGGTCCATGCCATTGAGTCCTATACGTCGAAGCTGAAGAAGAATCCCCTGGCGGACAGTCTTGCGCGCGAGGCCCTGCGCCTCATGTATGTGCACTTGCCACGGGTGCTGGCCGATGGCCGGGATCTGGAGTCCCGTTCTGCCATGCTAGCCGGATCAATGATGGCGGGGATGGCGTTTGCCAATGCCCCTGTCGCTGCCGTGCACGCACTGGCATATCCACTGGGTGGGCATTTTCACGTTCCGCATGGATTAAGCAATGCACTGGTGCTGGCACCCGTGCTGCAGTACAACCTGCCCGCCGCAGAAGCCTGGTATGCGGAACTGGCAGGTGTCATCAATCCTGCACAGCGATTTTCTGATCCGGTAACGGCGGCACGCTGGTTTGTGGATGACATGGCACGCCTCGTCAGTGAAATGCCGTTTGCGCAAACCCTGGGTGCGGTGGGGGTCTCTGAAAGGGATCTGGAGTTGCTGGCGACAGACGCCATGAAGGTGGAGCGTCTGCTGGTCAACAACCCGCGCGTAATGACACATGAGGCTGCCCGCGCCATCTACGCCCAACAACTTTGAATCGTCCGGAATCAAGAGAGCCCTCATGCCTGCTGTTCGTGCCACGCGCGCTGCCTTTCCTCATTTCATGCCTCTGGCCACACGCTGGATGGACAACGATGTCTACGGACACGTCAACAATGTGCAGTACTACAGTTATTTTGATACGGCCGTTAATCACTACCTGATCAGCTCGGGCTGGCTGGATATTCATCACGGCGCCGTGGTCGGTCTGGTGGTCGAGACCCGTTGTACCTATCACGCATCGATTGCCTTTCCTGACGAGCTGGACATCGGCCTTCGGGTTGAGCGTCTCGGTAATTCCAGTGTGCGTTACGGAATTGGCATCTTTCGCAAAGGCGACACTGAAGCGGCAGCCGAAGGCTATTTTGTGCATGTGTATGTCAGTCGTGAAAACAATTCACCCGTAAAGGTTCCTGCGGATCTTCGTAAAGTGCTGGAGCCGCTGCTGATCAGCGAAGGAGTACAGGCATGAGCCTTGAGTTGAATCGCCCCGATCTTCTGAAGTCACAGGCCCTGATTGGTGGAGTGTGGTGCTCCGCGGATGACAACAGCAGCTTTGCGGTCACCAATCCTGCCGATGATTCTGTTATTACCCGGGTGCCTCGTCTGC
>CAYGBB010000554.1:0-1594 GCA_964347985.1 uncultured Moraxellaceae bacterium | reverse complement strand
GTGCTGCGTTTCCTGTATCAGGGTCAGCGACGGCCTGATGCGGCCTGATGCTGGCGTGAGCTAGCGAAAGCGATCCGCCCCGGAAAGGGGCGGTAATTCCCACATGAACCATTTCCGGTGATGCAGTTGCATCGCCATGGGCAAGTGCTGCCGGCGATTGCCTCAAGGGCAGAAATTTCACACAGGTAGACAAGGGGTGTTGTGATGAAGCGTGCGATTAGTTGTGCAGGTCTGGTTTCCTCGCTGATGCTGGCGACGGCGTCTGTTTCCGGTGTGGCACAGGCAGAATCCATCGAGGTTGCGCTGCTGCAGGAGGCTATTTTCAGTGGCAAGACGTCACTCGACTTGCGTCTTCGTTCTGAGTGGGCCGATTACGATAATGCCTTGAATGAGGCGCATGCCGAAACCTTGCGTACGGTGCTGGGTTACAAGACGGGCGACTATCATGGCGTGAAGGCCTTCGTGGAATTCGAGGATGTGAACAATTTCGGCCATGAGGATTACAACACCACGGTGAATGGCAGAACCACCTTTGGCACCATTGTTGATCCCCGGGTGACCCAGGTGAACCAGGTGTTCCTGGAAGGTTACGGTTTCAAGCTGGGCCGCCAGAAAATTGTTCTCGATAATGCCCGTTTCGTTGGCGATGTCGGCTGGCGCCAGAATGACCAGACGTTCGATGCCTTCGGTTATACCAATACAACCCTGGTCAAGGATCTCACGGTGACCCTGGATCATGTCACGAAGGTGAACCCCATTACCGGTGTGGTGCGTCCGGTACGTGCCGATCTGGCCAATGTGCGTTACGCAAGATTCCCCGAAGCAAAGGCATCCGTATTCTGGTACGGCGTGGATGAGGAAAGAACGCCGACGACCTCCTGGCAGCATGCCGGGGTGCGCGTTGATGGTGTCATCCAGGATTTCCTGTATGAAGTGTCGTTCGCGGACCAGCAAGCGTATGCAGACGGGACAGTGGCCGCTTCACCGGATGCCAGTTACACCGATATCCAGCTGGGCTACAAATTCGGCCCGGTCACGGTGAAGGTGCAGCAGGAGGTGCTGGAGAAGGGCTTCAAGACGCCGTTTGCCACCCTGCATGCGTTCAATGGCTGGGCCGACCGCTTTCTGGCGACGCCCACCAACGGGCTGGAAGACATTAACCTGAAGCTGCTGGCCAAGTTCGGCGATTACAGTGTGGTGCTGGCCGCGCATGACTTCCAGGCGGAAGCCTCCAGCCAGAAATTCGGGCAGGAAGTGGACTTCTCCGTGAGCAAGCCGCTCACCTCCAGGCTCACCGTCATGCTGAAAGCGGCAGACTTCAATGCCGATGGCAGTGCGACCGGCTTCCTGAATGACACCACCAAGGCCTGGTTGCAGCTGGCCTACAAGATGTAATGCCTCGCCGTTGAATAAAAAAGGCGCCCCTTGCGGGCGCCTTTTTTATGGTTCATCGCGGAGTAGCGGAAAAGAATTATTCCGGCAGGCCCAGCCGGCGCCACAGTGCCAGCGTCGGTTCAGTCTGGTTCATGGTGTAGAAGTGCAGGCCGGGCGCGCCGCCCGCAAGCAGTTGCTCGCACAGTTGCGTGACCACGTC
>CAYGBB010000553.1:0-1601 GCA_964347985.1 uncultured Moraxellaceae bacterium | reverse complement strand
TGTGCAGCGCCTTGAGTTCTACTCGGTAGCCGACCTCTCCCACATCGTCACCCGTGCCTCTTCCCTGCTGAAGGTGCCGATGGACGCCGACGGCGCCAACGAAATTGCCCGCCGTTCACGTGGAACTCCCCGCATTGCCAATCGCTTGCTGCGTCGCGTCCGTGACTATGCCGAGGTGAAAGCTGACGGCCACATTACCGGCAACGTTGCCTGCAACGCCCTCAACATGCTGGATGTCGACCAGCACGGTTTTGACGGCATGGATCGTCGCTTCCTGCTCACCCTCATCGAAAAATTCGGGGGCGGCCCGACCGGTATCGAATCACTGGCAGCGGCGCTCAGCGAGGATGCCGGCACACTTGAAGATGTGATCGAGCCGTATCTGATCCAGCAGGGTTTTGTGATGCGCACGTCACGTGGACGCATTGCCACCCCGCATGCCTACCTGCACTTCGGTCTCAAGACCCCGGAGCGCTTGCAGGAACACCTGAACCAGACAGGCTCGTTCTGACATGGCTCTGCCCCTGACAATGCCCCTGCCGGAATACATTTTTCCAGTACGCGTTTACATTGAAGACACGGACGGTGGCGGCATCGTCTATTACGTTAACTACCTCAAGTTCATGGAGCGCGCACGCACGGAGTTTCTGCGGCATCTCGGCTTCGATCACTACCTGCATGCTGAAGAAGACTTCATGTTTGTGGTGCGGGGAGCCGACGTTCGTTATCTCCAACCGGCACGCATGGATGACGCCCTCGTTGTCAGTGCACAAATCCAGTCAATGGGCCGGGCATCGATGAGCTTCCGGCAGGAGGTCCGTCGGGGCGATACGGTTCTTTGCAGTGGCCAGATTGATATTGCCTGCGTTAAACGCTCCGACCTGAAACCTCGAGCCCTGCCCGAAGGGCTGGTTGCCCTGCTGAAATCCCGATACGGAAATACTCAATGAATACACCTGTCGACATGTCCATATGGCACCTGATCAGCCATGCCAGCTTTGTCGTGCAACTGGTCATGCTGGTGCTGATTGCTGCTTCTGTCTGGTCATGGAACATCATCTTTCAACGGCGAATGCTGTATCGAAGTGCCACACAGGCAGCTGATGCGTTTGATACCGAGTTCTGGTCCGGGGGCGACATCAACGCCCTGTATGCCCGCCTGGCCAAGGCAACCAATGTCCAGGGGCAGGCCAGCATTTTCCGGGCCGGCTTCAAGGAGTTCCTGCGCCTGCGTGAAAAGGATGCGGATGCCGATGCCGTCATGCAGGGTGTAACGCGCTCGATGCGCATTACCCTCACCCAGGAACAAACCCGCCTTGAGGCCAGCCTCAACTTCCTGGCCAGTGTTGGCTCAACCAGCCCCTATGTGGGGCTGTTCGGTACGGTGTGGGGCATCATGACCTCGTTCATGGGGCTCGCCAAAGTACAGCAAGCCACACTGGCCGTGGTTGCACCCGGCATTGCCGAGGCCCTGATTGCCACCGCCATTGGCCTGTTTGCGGCCATTCCCGCCGTACTGGCGTATAACCGGTTTTCGGCCAGCAGCAACGACCTGCTGACACGCTATGAAACGTTTGCCGACGAATTCCTCGGCATCCTGC
>CAYGBB010000552.1:0-1604 GCA_964347985.1 uncultured Moraxellaceae bacterium | reverse complement strand
ATTTGAAGAACCCGAATGGGTTGTACTACCGCCATGATGACAGGAGGATGGCATGGTTTTCCGGTGCCCTCCTCCCACTGTGCCGTCACAGTTTTTTGATGAAGAGGTCTGCCTCGAACACGTTGCCGTCATCAATTGAAAAATTTGTACTGTGCGATGTAAAGGCCAGAGCCTCCCCTGAAGGCGACCACCCTCCGCTGCTGCCCGGCATATCCCGCGTGCTGGATCCCGCATTGCCATTGCCCCGATCCGGCAGTGCCGACACCAGCTGGACGGCACCGGTTGCCAGGGTCTTTACGTATACATCCTCTTGCGCATTGGCATCTGCTGGCGGCGTAATCAGATCCGATGCCAGCGAGGTAAACGCAATGCGCCGGCCATCCCTTGACCAGCGAGGCGCTGAGTGCGACAACAACGAAGAAGTGCCGTTGGCCTTGGTTGAAATGACGCTAACCCCCCCGGAGGAAAGGTTTTTCACAAACACATCCCTGTCGGGATTCAGGTCGGAGGCCACCAGATTGCTGGCAGCCGAATCGAACGCAAGCAGGGCTCCATCAGGTGACCATGCCGGCCAGTCACTGTCGGCGTTTGCCTGCACACCGGTAGTGGATACCGACACCCGCGCAATGGCGTCTGTCGTGATGTTCTTGATGAACACATCTGCAACGCCATTCGTATCATTCGTGACCAGTCCATTACTGTCTGACACAAAGGCAATGCGGATGGAATCTGGAGCCCACACCGGCCGCGTTGAAGATGATACTCCGGCTGGAACCACGCCGCCGGCGGTGCTGTTCACGGCGAGAAAATTCGCGGCCCCTACTGCCCAGTAGAAAATGCTCGGGCCAGTGGTGCTTTCATAAAAATCGCTGACGAAAACAATCTTGCTTGCGTCCGGCGACCAGCTGGCATCTGTCACCCTTTTGGCAACAAACAGCACATTGTTGTCTTCCAGGCTTTTCACATACAGATAAGGGCCACCGCCACTGGCGTCCAGCTCAGCCTGCATGCCGGGCACCAGATTGGTGGCAAAGGAACTGAACAGAATGGCATTGCCATCCGGACTCCAGTCAATCGCACGCGGGGTGGAGCCGCTATCGGCATCATTGGACAGCGAGCCATCTGCGGCCCGATCCATCACGATCACTTCGCCATTCGCGATGGTCTTGATGTAAAGATGCCAGTTGCCGTCCGCAATGCCGCTCACCAGATTGGTGGCACGCGACCAGAAAGCAACCCTGGCACTATCCGGCGACAACACGGCATTTTGCACCAGGGCATTTCCGGCTACGCCGCTGCCACTCCGGTTAAGCTGGACCAGTGCACCTGTGCCCACTTCCGAGAAAGTGTCAACCACAGACTGCCGTGCACCGCCGCCATCACAGGCAGCAACCGATATCAGCGCGAGTGAGATGGCCACCCACTGCATGCACTCCTTCATGAGATTCCTCCGTCAGTACATCGCTTGCATGCCCTTCATTACAGACCATGCTGGCACAAGGGGCAACCATGTCCATTGACACCGCTCAAACTCATGCCTAACAAACCGGCTATGCTGAGGGCCTCACCCCACAACCCGCCGGAGTCCCCATGAGCGACAACCA
>CAYGBB010000551.1:0-1609 GCA_964347985.1 uncultured Moraxellaceae bacterium | reverse complement strand
GCATGGAGCAGGAACCGGAGATGAGCAGGCCTTCGCGATTGAGCAGGCGCATGGCCAGTTCATTGGCGCGGCGATAGGCCAGCAAGCCGTTCTTGTGATCCTTGCGGCGCGTGATGAACGCCGGCGGATCCAGAATGATCACATCGAACTTTTCATTGGCCTGTTTCAGCGCGGTCATGACATCGAAGGCATCACCCTGCTGGATTTTCACCTTGTCGCCCACGCCATTCAGCGCGGCATTGCGCTGCACCAGCTCCAGTGCAAACGCGGACGAATCCACGCAGGTCACCTCACTCGCACCAAACACCGCCGCTTGCACGCCCCAGCCACCGATGTAGGAAAACACATCGAGTACACGCTTGCCCTTTACCCAGTGTGCAAGCTCGGCACGTGCATCGCGGTGATCATAGAACCAGCCCGTCTTCTGGCCTTCGCGAATCGGCGCAATGAATTTCACGTCATTCTCGACCAGCTCGACTTCATTCGGCACTTCACCGGCGCCCACTTCGACATAGCCCGGCATGCCTTCCACTTCGCGCATCTTGCCGTTGTTCTTGAACAGGATGCCACGCGGTGACAATACCTTTTCCAGTGCCTCGACAATCTCGGCCTTCATCAGCTCCATGCCGACCGTGGAAATCTGCACCACGCAAACATCGCCAAAGCGGTCAATCACGAGGCCGGGCAGGAAATCACTGTCGCCATACACCAGACGGTAGAACGGCTGCGGATACAATGCCTCGCGCAAGCCCAGTGCCACCTGCAGGCGATGCACCAGCAGCGACTTGTTGAGCGGGTACTTCTCGTCACGACTGACCAGGCGACCGCAGATCAGTGTATTGGGGTTCACCGTGGCAATGCCGAGGCTCTTGCCCTTGCTGTCTTCCACGCGCACCTGTTCGCCGGCGGTGAAATTCTTCAATGGCGTAGCGGCCACGTCGACCTCATTGGAATAGATCCAGAGATGGCCTTCGCGCAGACGACGGTCTTCGTGAACCTTGAGTTTGAGTGTGGCAAGTTCGGTCATTACGGTTTCCCCTGAAAAAACAGACGCCCCCGGCTGCCAGACGATTAAGGGCGCCTGACAGCCGGGGGCGTTGTGAACGCCATGATAGCACTGAAGCTGGGGCGGAGGCTTAGCGGGCGCTGGCCGGCACCCACTTCAGGTCCAGCTCACGTGCGGCACGCACGTCATCCAGACGGCGCACCGGCAAGGTGTGCGGTGCACCCTTCACCAGCTCCGGCGTGGTCCGGGCCTCTTCGCGGATCTTCACCAGCGCGTCGATAAAGGCATCGAGTTCATCGATGGTCTCGGTCTCGGTCGGTTCGATCAGCCAGCATTCCGGCACCAGCAGCGGGAAGTAGGTGGTGGGCGAGTGGAAGCCGTAATCAAGCAAACGCTTGGCATAGTCCATCGCGTTCACGCCCAGCTCCTTCGCATCCTTCGCGAAAGTGATGATGAACTCGTGCGAGGCACGGCGCTCCGGATAGGCGAGCTGGAAGCCTTCGGCGGCCAGACGCGCCATCATGTAGTTGGCGTTGAGCGTGGAGTACTCGCCCACGCGCAGCAGACCTTCGCGGCCCAGCGCACGACCGTAATAGAACGCAC
>CAYGBB010000550.1:1010-1610 GCA_964347985.1 uncultured Moraxellaceae bacterium | reverse complement strand
GCCTGAAGATCATGACCTCCCGCACTGACGGTACGATCCAGTATGACCATCCAGTTATGAAATGTTCCCAGCATGAGACGTCTCTGCGCTCTTTCCGGCGCGTTAGGTGAATACTATGGCGTGTTGGGGAAAGCATGACGGGCGTCAACCCCGTAGCCTACCAACATCATAAGAAAATGCAGTATCGAGGGATGTCTCATGGCCACACAAGCCCGTTTGCAATCTGAAGGACGCATCAACCCGGTCGACGCCGCGCGCAGCCAGCGCATCCGTCAGGGCATTCTGGAAGCGGGCAACCAGTTGCGGGCACGCCACCCCTGGCTGGTGAAGCATCAGGATGCCATTGGCATGAGCATCTTTCTGGCAAGTATCGCTGGCATTCTGGGCAATGCCTGGGCTTTTTATGAAGGCCTGATCGTGTGGTGGCTGGCCATTCCGGTGGCGGCAATCTGGATGTCCTTGCTGCATGAGCTGGAGCACGACCTCATCCACTCCATGTATTTCCGCAAGCAGAAGTTCTGGAACGATTTCATGCTGGGTGGCGTGTGGCTGTTCCGACCCAGCACCATCAGCCCCTGGGTACGCCGCCGCCTGCACATC
>CAYGBB010000550.1:0-1000 GCA_964347985.1 uncultured Moraxellaceae bacterium | reverse complement strand
TTTTTCTATCCGCGCAAGCTGGTGTATTCCGAGCGCCGCCTGCACATCCATCATCACAAGGTATCGGGCACCGAGTCCGACCTTGAAGAGCGTGGCATTACCAATGGCGAGAAATGGGGCCTGAAGCGCCTGTTGATGACGGGCGACAACATGCTCGCTGTTTACCTGCGTCCGTTCCAGACGACAAAGATGCTCAAGGCCTTTGTCAAAGACCAGGGCGACATCTCCCCTGCAGAGAAAAAGCAGATCATTCGTGAAAACATGCTGGGTTATTTCCCGCTGGGTGCCATTCACTACACCCTGTGGCATGGCTTTGTCGTGTACCACCTCGGGCTTTTCCTTGCCGGTACGCTTGGCTACCACATTGATGTCCCGGCCATGTTGGTCGAGGTAATGGGGGTGGTGAATTTCATGGTAGTGGTGTTGTGTGCACCCAATGCCCTGCGCACCTTCTGCCTGCACTTTGTCAGCTCAAACATGCATTACTACGGTGATGTTGAAAAAGGGAACATCGTTCAGCAGTGCCAGGTGTGGACCACACCCTGGGCAATCCCGTTGCACCTGTTCTGCTTCAATTTTGCCGGTACCCACGCCATGCATCACTTTGTCGTGCGCGACCCGTTCTATGTGCGCCAGTGGCTGGCGCCGGGCCTGTACCCGTTGCTGCGTGAAAATGGCGTTCGTTTCAATGACTTCGGCACCTTCAAGCGGGCCAATCGCATGGGCGAAACTGCAACCGCGTAAACAGGAAAGGACAGTGCCGGTAATGCGCCGGCCTGTCCTTTCCGGGCGGCACATCTGATCGCCAGATCATGTGTGGCCTTGCTCAGGTGGATGCAGCTTCCAGTGCAGCAATAACCGCCGCCAGGAACCGTGCGGCTTCACCACCCGTCACTACGCGATGATCCACCGTCAATGACAGCGGCAACAACACCGTGCCCACTGGCTGGTTGGCATTGTCCAGACGCACACCTGCATGGGCATGACCACTGCCAAGTAT
>CAYGBB010000549.1:0-1611 GCA_964347985.1 uncultured Moraxellaceae bacterium | reverse complement strand
ACCCAGCACTGGGTCACCGGTAACGGAGTTGAAGTGGCCGCAGGCAATATCGAAATCATTTTTGACAAGACAACCTATCGGCCAGGTGAAACAGCCGTTGCACTGATAACGTTCCCGGAGCCGACCCGCAATGCCCTGCTCACGCTGGAGCGTGACAAGGTTGAGAAAAATGCGTTGCTGGCAGATGGCGATGGATGGGTAAAAACTAAGCAGCTATCTGAGCGACAGTGGCGGGTGGCGATGCCTGTGCAGGACCAGTTCTCGCCAAACATTACGTTCTCAGCGGCCTATGTGAAAGACAACCGTTTTGTTTTCCAGAACCAGGGCATCCGCGTCGAGCAGCCGGCCATCAAGCTGGACTTCAAACCCGAGCGCGAAGTCTATCGACCAGGTGAACGGGTGAACATCGACATCACGGCAACGCTCCAGGGCAAGCCGGTAGCAACCACGCTGTCGGTTGGCGTTGTTGATGAAATGATCTACGTACTGCAACCAGAAATCGCTCCCGACATCCGCGAATTTTTCTACCATCCGCGTCGCAACAACGTGCGCACTGCCGCCAGCTTTTCTTTCATCGGTTATGACGTCTCCACTTCGGCACTGGGTGAGATGCCGAAGAGTTCACAGATTAATGAACGTGCCATCAAGGTACTGGAGCGCCCACGCCGCGACAACATTGATACGGTCTACTGGAATCCGGCCATCACCACGGCAGCCGACGGGCGCATCCGCATCAGCTTCACCATGCCGGATGCACTGACACGCTGGCGCATCACGGCGCGAGCCATGAATGCGGCAGGTGCTGTCGGGCAGGCCTCGTCATATGTGCGCTCCGACAAGCCGTACTACATCAAGTGGACCAGTCCCGACTGGATGCGACAGGGTGACAAGCCGGCAGCCAGTGTGGCGATGTTCAACCAGGGCAACAGCACGGTAAGCGCGGACCTGACAATCCGTCAGGGGCTGGATTTCCGCAAAACCGTGGTGCTCAAGCCCGGCATCAATTTCGAAACGGTCCCGCTGGATGACTATAAGGGCGGACCTGTTCTTGCCGCGCTGGAATCCAGGGGCACAACACTGGACAGCCTGCAGCTGACCTTGCGACAGCAGGGCGTGCGCTGGCGCAGCCCGCAGGGCAGATGGCTGACGCTGTCGACACAAAACACGCCCCTGGAGTTGCCGGCGGATGCGCAGAATGTTCGTGTGCATCTTGCGCCCACGGCGGCGGAGCATTTTGCACGTGTGTCAGGTGATCTCATGGATTACCCATATGGATGTCTCGAACAGACGGCCAGTCGCATGATCCCGATGATCCTGGCATACCGCAGCCTGCGGACCACTGACCCAGTGCGCGCGCAGGAGTTGGCACGCCTGCTGTACTCACAACGCCTGCGTCTGGCCCACATGGCGACGCCTGAAGGTCGTTTCGGCTGGTGGGGCGGCCACATGCCGGCGGACCCCTTCCTGACCGGCTGGGCATATTACGCAGACTGGAACACGACCAAGGCACTGGGTATCACACTGCCAGCCGAGCACTGGCAGGTACTGCTCAATGTGTATAGCCAGGACGCCGGCGCCCTCACCCTACGGCAACTGGCAGCAGGCGCCGCG
>CAYGBB010000548.1:0-1612 GCA_964347985.1 uncultured Moraxellaceae bacterium | reverse complement strand
AACCGGCAGCTGCCATCCAGTTCGCCGACAGCTTGATGTCAGCGATGTTGGCAATCAGCGCTGCCGCGATATTGGTCAGGGCTTCACCGACGGCCATGCGCGCCGAGGCCGCCGCATCAATCAGCGCCACCGGCGTGCGCTCGCCCATGGCCATGGCCTCGCCCACACAGGTAGTGAAACCCGTTGTCGTCACCGCGCAATCCGCCACGGGAACCTGCCAGGGGCCGACCATCTGCTCGCGCGCCACCAGACCGGTAATCGAACGGTCTCCAATGGTGATGAGAAAGGATTTGCTGGCCACGGACGGCAGGCGCAGCACGCGGAAGGCTGCCTCCCTGACATCCATCGCCGAAATGTCAAAGGCTGGCTGGCGCAGGGGCTGACGCTTGATCTGGCGCCCCATGCGCGGCGCCTTGCCAAGCAAGACCTGCATGGGCATGTCGACAGGGTCATTGCCAAAATGCGGGTCGGCGACGGTCAGTTGCTGCATGTCCGTGGCTGCCCCCAGCACCGCACAGGGGCAACGCTCGCGCGCGCAAATCGCTTCAAAGCCGGCCAGGCGTGAGGGCGACACCGCCAGCACGTAACGCTCCTGCGCTTCATTACACCAAACCTCGACCGGGCGCATGCCGGGCTCAAGATTAGGAATCGCCCGCAGATTCAGCGCCGCGCCCCGGCCATGCTCGTGCACCAGCTCGGGCATGGCATTGGAGAGCCCGCCCGCGCCCACGTCGTGCAGGGACACCACGGGATTGTCATCGCCCATGGCCCAGCACGCATCAATGACTTCCTGGCAGCGCCGCTCCATTTCCGGGTTGTCGCGCTGCACCGAGGCAAAGTCGAGGTTTTCCGTGCTGCTGCCGCTGGCCACCGACGAGGCCGCACTGCCGCCCAGACCAATCAGCATGGCCGGGCCGCCCAGCACGATGAGGCAATCACCGGCCTGGATGGGATTTTTCTTTACATGGCCGGCGCGGATATTGCCGTAGCCACCGGCCATCATGATGGGCTTGTGATAGCCGCGCACTTCATCGCCGTCAAGACCGTTCACCGTCATTTCAAAACTGCGGAAGTAACCACAAAGCGCCGGGCGACCAAACTCGTTATTGAACGCCGCCCCGCCGAGCGGACCTTCGATCATGATGTCGAGGGCGCTCACAATACGCTCCGGCTTGCCGTAGCCCTGCTCCCAGGGCTGCACAAAACCGGGAATGTTCAGGTTGGAAACGGTAAAGCCGGTGAGCCCGGCCTTCGGTTTGCCGCCACGCCCGGTGGCACCTTCATCACGGATTTCACCGCCGGATCCTGTTGATGCGCCTGGAAACGGCGAAATGGCTGTCGGGTGATTGTGCGTTTCCACCTTCATCAGGATGTGCACATCCTCTTCGCTGTAGCGGTATTGGTGCGTCGATGCTTCCGGGAAAAAGCGTGCGGCAGGATGGCCGCTGATCACGGCCGCGTTGTCATGGTAGGCGGAGAGAATATTATCGGGCGCGCAGGCATAGGTGTTCTTGATCATCTGGAACAGCGAACGCTCCTGCATCCTGCCATCAATGACCCACTCGGCATTAAAGATCTTGTGCCGGCAATGCTCGGAATTGGCCTGGGCAAA
>CAYGBB010000547.1:0-1618 GCA_964347985.1 uncultured Moraxellaceae bacterium | reverse complement strand
TGTTGAATTGGCGCATGGGTCTGGCGTCAGGCGAAAACGCGATTTTCAGGCAGGGCAGGCAGGAAAAGCCAGCATGTTTTTGTTGAGCACATACGTGGGTACGGTTTCAGCGATGGTAGGGATGGCCCTTGAGCAGGCTCCAGGCACGGTACAGTTGCTCGGCAATGACAATACGTACCAGTGGATGCGGCAGGGTCAGGCGTGACAGGGACCACTTCTCGTCGGCCCGTTCCAGCACGGCCCGGCTCAAGCCCTCGGGGCCGCCGATCAGCAGGGCCGCAGGACGGCCATCCACCTGCCAGTCGCGCAGGGTAGCTGCCATGTCCTCGGTAGACAGGGTACGGCCCAGTACATCAAGGGCAATGACGCGCTCCTGGGGTTTCAGTGCCGCCAGCAGGGCTTCGCCCTCCTGCTCTTTCAGCCGGGCCAGGTCGGCACCCTTGAGGCGCTTGCCGGCCGTAATCTCGACCAGCTCCAGGCTGATGTCACCACTCAGGCGCTTGGTGTATTCCGTGCAGCCTTCTTCTACCCAGCCGGGCATGCGGGTGCCGACTGCCAGCAGACGCAAACGCACGGGTCAGGCTTTGGCTTGGGTGATGTGCGAGCTGGCGCCGGGTGTCCACAGCCGTTCAAGGTCATAGAAGGCACGGGTTGCCGGCTGCATGACATGCACAATCACGCCAGCCAGGTCGATCAGGACCCAGTCGCCATCGCGCTCGCCTTCCATGCCCATTGGCTTCATGCCGGCTTCCTTCACCATTTTCACCACATTGTCAGCCAGTGACTTGACGTGACGGGTGGAGGTGCCGGAAGCAATGATCATGACATCGGTGAGACTGGTCAGTGGGCGCACATCAATGGTCAGGACGTCCTTGGCTTTCAGGTCCTCCAGAGCGGCGATGGTGGTGTCGACAAGTTGCTGCGTTTCAGGGGACAGGGGGTTCATTGGGTGTCTGCATCTCCGGCATAAAGGCGGTGGGTATGAATATAGTCGCGTACGGCGGGTGCTAGCCAGTCCGGGGAGGGCTGGCCGGCCTTAACAGCCGCCCGGATGTCACGACTGGCAATGGCGTGAGGGGCGGTCTCCACCAGCAGTACGCCGCCGGCGGGCGACGATTCTAGCGACTCCGGCCCGCTAATTCGATGTTTTTCCAGCCAGCGGGTCAGATCGGGCGAAAACTCCGGATGACTGCCCGGCCGGCTGACCACCAGAAGGTGGGCGTATGCCGTCAGGCTCTGCCAGTCTTTCCAGTGTGGCAGGTCAAGAAAACTGTCCATGCCGAGGATGAATACAAGCGGGGAGGACGGTCCGAGCTCGGCCCGGATCTCCTGCAGGGTGTCGATGGTGTACGAGGGCGGTGGCCTGCGCAGTTCGCGGGCATCGACCATCAGGCCGGGGTGGCCGGCAACTGCCAGTTGCAGCATGGCCAGACGATGGTGATCGGGCAGGGAGCGTGTTTTCAGCGGGGAACGGGCCGCTGGCAGCAGGCGGATTTCCCGGAACGGAAAACGGGCCAGCAGCTCTTCTGCGGTAGCCACGTGTCCCTTGTGGACCGGATCAAAGGAACCGCCGTAAAGCCCGATCAGCCCGGCCATTACTGGCGGATGTGTCCGTCGC
>CAYGBB010000546.1:0-1620 GCA_964347985.1 uncultured Moraxellaceae bacterium | reverse complement strand
CGTTTCAGCAGGCCCATCATGCGCGGATCATAGAAGCCTTCACGGGTAAGCTGCAGACGTGCCTCACGCATCATTGTGAAGTATTTCTCCTTGTCTGCCGCCGACAAATCCATCCAGTAACGTGGCGGAATATCCTTTTCCACCATATCAATCAGAGCGTAGGCCTGCTCAAGATAGCCTATCGCGAAATTACGAATCTTCTGGATCTTGTCATCAAGATCAGGTACTTCCTTGATGAACTTGTCACGATTGAAAACAATGGCCCCCGTCATCATTGCCAGTGGCAACCGGTAAATTGCACCCTTATCGCCCAAGCCGCGATAAAGTTCAAAAGGTCGAAATGCCAGCGCCGGAGCCGCAATAATATCCACCTGACCATTATTGAACTTGCCAGCGAAATTGGTGATATCGGAAGCAACGGGCTGAGCCCCGAGTTGCTGCACCATTTTTGCCTGGGACTTGTCCCATTCCAGTACAGCAACTTTCTTGCCAGCCGCTTTTTCAATGGAATCGATCTTGCGATCATTGACCATCACATACACAGCACCCAATGGCACGACCCCACCAATCTGGTAAGAGCCGCTGATCATCATGGGAGCAACCTTGGGATTGGTATAGAGCACACGCATCGCTGTTCGCATCTGGTCATAATTCCGGATGGAGCCCACCGAGTCCAGACTGCCGACAAACTGATTGAACTGCTTGGCACGCAAGGTGGAAATAGCGACAGCATCACACTGTCCGGCCTTGAAATCCTCAGCCGCCACGCGCTCATCCGTAAATGGCTTGACCTCGATAAAGACATTCCAGCGCCGAGCCTCAAGGATCATGTCCCTGGCGTACTGAATGGCCGGGCCATTATTGCCAACCGGATCAAAAATGCAGACACGGATATTGAGCGGCTTTTCGAATGGTTTGATCCCTGTCGCTTCAGCAAACTGCGCCGCTGTCGGCAGGGTAAGCTTCACTCCCTCAACATCAATTGTTCGCGCACATGCCGGCGCGGCCAGCACCCCCATCAGGGCAGCGGCGGCCAACAGTCGTACACTGGAAAGCAGTGACATTGGGTTCTCCCGGTGATTGGCGGCATGACCACCCGATCTTGTTATTGTCTTGCCATCATAGGCATGTTTGCCACCAGATGATTGACCCTGGCGCCAGACTGAATGGTCATGCAGGCTAACCGGAACAGCCGGTACAACGCCAATAAAAAAGGTGACCCATGGTCACCTTTTTTATTGGCTGATTCCGGACTCAGTGCTCCGGCCGCATGTGCGGAAACAGGATCACATCACGGATGCTGGGGGCGTTGGCAAACAGCATCACCAGACGGTCAATGCCGATACCCTGACCTGCCGTTGGAGGCAGGCCGTACTCCAGCGCACGGATGTAGTCGGCATCGTAATGCATGGCTTCGTCGTCCCCGGCATCCATCTCACGCACCTGCTGGTGGAAGCGCTCGGCCTGGTCTTCGGGATCATTCAGCTCCGAGAAACCGTTGGCTATTTCACGACCACCGATAAAGAACTCGAAACGGTCGGTGATGAATTCATTGTCATCATTACGACGCGCCAGCGGTGACACCTCCGCCGGGTATTCGGTAATGAACGTCGGCTGGCG
>CAYGBB010000545.1:0-1622 GCA_964347985.1 uncultured Moraxellaceae bacterium | reverse complement strand
GTCCGCAACCCTTTCTCAACGGTATTTCATTCCGCACGGCAGCAATGCCATCCTCAACTACCTGCACATCGACCTCGCCGCGGTTGTCGGCGCGGCACTGATGATTGTCCTTGGTGCCGGCCTGACCAGCAGCATCGACTTGCCTGCTTCCAGTAAAGAAATCATCACCAGGGTTACGCTGAGCCAGCCCTTGCCCCAGGGGAAAGCCGAGAAAACCCGGCCAACGCTGAGTTCTGCCATGTCGACGGCACTCGATTTCGTCGCACAGCGTTATCGGGTCGCGCCGACGGCGCTGCAACCGGTGTTCGAGGCGGCGCAGAAAGCTGCCCGGGAGCGCAACCTGGATCCACTGTTGATCGTGGCAGTGATCAGCATCGAGTCGGGTTTCAATCCCTACGCCCAGAGCAACATGGGTGCGCAGGGCCTGATGCAGATCATTCCGCGCTACCACCAGGACAAGCTGGCCAAAGTCGGCGACAAGGCGTCTTTCCTGGACCCGGTGACCAACGTCGAAGTGGGGGCCCAGATCCTGCATGAAGCGATTCGCCGCCAAGGCGACCTGAGGCTGGGTCTCCAGTATTACGGAGGTGCCACCGATGATCTGGAGCAGGCCTACGCCAACAAGGTCATGACGGAAAAGCAGCGCCTAGAGCAACTCACCCGACGCCGTGACACCGCAGCCGGCAGAGGCGAAGGCACCGTCTGAAACTATATTTGACCATGTAATGATCATGGCTATACTTGAACTTGCTGTATGCCTTGATCTGTTTTCCAGGGAGATAAAAAGTGTCGACGTCCAAAAACACCCATGATCCCGCGCCCTTCAAATCCGCAACATTCACTTCCACGCGGAGCGTTTCTGCGCACGGAAATTCCTTCAATCTGCGTCACGAACTCGTCGATGCCCAGGTTGACGTCTTGCGGATGTATCTGGAGAAAAAGTCCAAAGAGCATTTTCTGGACGCGCTGGACAGGCTCATTGAATGTACCCACGCCAGCTTCAGGCAGGAGGAGCAGCTGATGGCCTGCCTCAGCTCTATCCCCGACCCGGTGCATCGCGAAATGCACAATGTCGTGTTGGTCCAACTGGAATTGCTGCGTTCCTGCGTACTGGACGCCGATCGGGGCCGCCTGCTGGCCCAGCTGATTTTGGTCGATCGCCAGCTGACCTCGCATATTTCCGACACCGTGCAAGCTCCGTTGTTGCGTTCGATGGCACGTCAGGCCGAAAGTGAAAGTTTTGCCGCGCTGCAATTCAATACGCTGGCGCATCACTGAGCGCGGCCAAGCGGAGAGTCGAACCCGGGCGGAGCCTTGCTTCGCACCGCCAGAAGCAGGCCGCTGTCAGGACGAATGTCCCTGAGAGTTCGAAGCGTCTTCTTGCGCCGGCACAATTCCCCCGCTAACATTGATCGATCGGCAGATCGCGCTGCCATTCACCGGCACTGCCGGCCATTACGTTCGGGGGAATGCTCATGATGTCACTGGCTCGCTGTTTTGGCGCTTTCCTGTTTGGCATGCTTCTGACGTTCAACGCAAGCGCGGTCGACTCCTACGTTTGCGTGGCCGAGCTGACCACCGGCTTCTCTTTCGATGGCGCCAGGAAGAAATGGAAGAGTGCG
>CAYGBB010000544.1:0-1626 GCA_964347985.1 uncultured Moraxellaceae bacterium | reverse complement strand
GGAGAGAGAACTGACCAGGATAACCGCCGGTCAAGCCATTCCAGGCAAAGCTTAGCGGGTTGCTGCTGTTTACGTTGGCGGCGTAGTTGACGGCATAGGCCAGCAGCCGCGTGTCCTCGGTCTGCTCGGCAGCATCAAGACGCAAAAAAGTGTGGCCAAACATGGATGACGGGCTGTTGAGGTAGTCGGAAGCAAAAATCAGGGTGGCCTGATGTGGGCGAATCAGGGACTGCCATTCCGTGAAGGCCGGGCAGGCGGGTGCCGGAATGTCGGCGCCCAGTTGTTCACGCAACCAAGCCGTACGTGCGGGAAACCGGCAGGCGGCGGCATCATTGCTAGCAGCGTCGAGGGGGGCGTACAAGGCATCCAGCAGGGCATGCAGCTCGACATCAGGGTGATCAGCGCCTTGCGGGCTCAGGAAAAATATCGGGTTGTGCGTTTCACTGCGCCAGCCCGATGCTGTGCGGGTGGGTTCGGCGTGCAACAAGGAGCGCCAATAAGGTGACGAGGCAAGCTGAAGGATATCCGCTTTTTCATGTAGGCTGGTGGGGGCCGAGGCCTGTGCCACAGTGCAAAAAAGCAGGCCGCAAGCCATTAACAGCCGGCGCGAAAGGGCTGAAGTCATGTGTCAGAAAGTCAGTAGGGATGAGGGTGAGACAGAAAGAAAACACCCGGCCGCAGCCGGGTGTTGTGCCGCAGGCGATCAGGCCTTGGCGTAAGGAGCCAGGGTCGCGTCTGCGGCCATGACTTTTTCCAGTGCTGCCAGGATCTGGCCGGCGCTTTCGTTTTCCGGCGCGAAGATGGTGCCGAAGTTGATCTTGGTGGCCTGGAAGAAATGAGCCTTGTCGGCGCTCTTCACACCCATGAGGTCGGCCAGCACATTCAGGCTTTCACCCTGGCCAACTGACATGTCACGGGCCAGGTGCTCGATATTGGAGCCGGTGAACATGCTCAGACGGGCACGTGATGTGATGGCGCCGCTGCTCTGGCAGCCCAGTGTGCCGGTGGTGATGCCAAAGGTCTGGTTGCCGAAAGTGCCATTGGTGGTGGCGGCAAAAGCCTTGAAGATCGGACCGGTCTGGCCAGCGAAGATCATGCTGCCAAGGCCACAACCTACGTCCTGGTCAGCCATGGCGATGTTGGCGGAGCCGGCAATCACGGCAATTGCGAGGAGTTTCTTCATCATGATGGTGAATCCTTCTTGTCGATGAGGGGAGGCCTGCTTAATTCCAAGCAGTGGGTTCGAGTGTAGCCGGTCTGGGAGCGCTGTACAGCCACCCCACGCGAGGTGGAGCCAAGGACTTGAATCAATGCACAAACGCCCAATATAGGAGTCAGTTTCATCCCATGGAATAAGGCAATGACGACATCAGCACAGACATCGACTCAGAAAGAAACCCGTGGCTTTGAGACCGAGGTCTCAAAGCTGCTGCACCTCATGATCCACTCCCTCTACAGCAATCCCGAGATATTCCTGCGTGAACTCGTGGCCAATGCCTCTGATGCCGCAGACAAGTTGCGTTTTGAGGCGCTCGCCAATAGCGCACTGCTGGAAAACGATACTGATCTTGGTATCTGGATCGAAGCGGATGAAGTGGCCCGGACCATAACCATCCGGGATAACGG
>CAYGBB010000543.1:0-1629 GCA_964347985.1 uncultured Moraxellaceae bacterium | reverse complement strand
CGTTTACCAGTACTGGCTGTATTACGCCGACAACGACTGGCTGAACGATCACGAGCATGACTGGGAAAAATATTTCGTCTACTTCCAGAACGGACTGCCCACACACGTACTGATCAGCCAGCACAATGGCCAGCAGATCGTCACGTGGTCGGCCATGCCCAAGGACAACAACCGTCCGAAGATCGGCGTGGACGGTGGCGCCCATGCCATGAAGACCGGCAGCGAAGATGGCGTAAAAATCCGTTACAACGGCGAAATCAGCAAGAACAACGGCCGACTGGATCAGGGCAGCGGCCAGACCATTCCGTGGATCATTTACTCCAATGACATTTTTCCTGGCGTAACGCCCTACACGCAATTGCCGGATTATTTTTATTACGGCGATCCGGCGTACAGCACCAACTCCGCCGAATACGGTGATGTGCGTACCGCGCCATGGTTGCGCAGCGAGTGGAATACGCCGCCACTGCCGTAAGCCCCGTAATGCTCATGAAAAAGCCCCGCAGTGCGGGGCTTTTTTGTTGGGTGCATACTGCAGGCTATTCGCTGTGCCGGAACAACGGCAAGCGTGTTTGCGCATAGGTATATTTGCCGATGAGCAGGCCATCACGAAAGCGGAACAGGTCCACGCCTTCCCAGTACGGTTTCTGGCCCATCACTACCGCGAGTGAACGCTGCAGCCAGCGCAGCGGTGCCACTGGCAACCCCGACGCCAGTCCATGCTCGCAACGCCAGCTCACTGCTGCCTGTTGTGTCGCCTCATCCACAATCAGCTTGTCACGGATAAACCGCAGCTGACCGAAGCGGCCGGCAAATTGCGCCGCAAAGGCCGCGCGGATTTCCGCCTTGCCCCGGCAGTGCTGGCCATCATATGTAATGTATTCCGCATCGTCGGCAAAAAAAGACATGACCTGATCAAGGTCGTCGACATTGAAGGCGTCGACAAACGCGATGACCTGTTCGCGATAATTCATGCTGCGCATTAACTCCGTCTGTTGTCAGCCCGCCACGCGCCCGGTCACCGCATTGGCGCGGGCACTGCAGGTGATGGTGCCATCGGCCGCCACCGGCAGGCGCGCGCGCAAATCCTCCTGCAGCGCCACAACCTGTTCCGGTGTCATCGTGGACAAGGTGGCGCCGACACTCGGCCCGCCCCGCACCGTGGTCCAGTAATCGTCAAAATCCGCGTAGGTGCGCTGCACCGTGATCTCGCAGGTTTCCACATCAACCAGGCCTGCACCGTTCCACAACTCCAGCATCACCTCCAGACGCGAGGCCTCCGGGCTGGGCGGCATCGGTACAACATGGCCCAGCTCGCGCATGAGCTGCTGCAACGGAAAATACGGAAAGCCTCCACCCTCCATGTCCCAGGCATAGGCCGAGATGGTGCCACCCAGACGCACCACACGCGCCATCTCCGCCACACCCTTGGCCGGATCGGGCACGAAGAAGATCACCAGCGGCATGACCGCCGCATCAAAACTCTTGTCGGGGAAGGGCAGCGCCATGGCATCGCCCAGATGAAAACGGGCATTACCCAGCGCGGGGCGCGTGCGCGCGTATGCCAACTGGCCCTCGGACGGGTCCAGCCCGTCTATCGCGTCGGGCGCGCACTGGGCGATGAGCATT
>CAYGBB010000542.1:0-1638 GCA_964347985.1 uncultured Moraxellaceae bacterium | reverse complement strand
CGCAGGGCCTTGTTGATCGCATCATTGCCGTATTTTTCATCACCCACCAACGGATGCCCCAGATACTGGGCATGCACGCGAATCTGATGGGTACGACCCGTTTTTGGCCGCGCCTCCACCAGAGTGGTATCACCAATATGCTCAATCACCCGGAACTGGGTTTGCGCCTCCTTGCCTTCGCTGGACACCCGGACAATGCGCTCAGTTCCCTGACTGGTTTTCAACAAGGGGGCCGACACATAATGTGTCGGCCCCTTGAGCCTGCCGACCAGCAAGGCCACATAAACCTTCTCCACATGGCCATCGCGCAAATGCCCGTGCAGTTCACGCAGGACACTGCGTTTCTCCGCTACCATCAGCAGGCCGGAAGTATCACGATCAAGGCGATGCACCAGCTCAAGAAAAGGCGCCTCCGGGCGCAGCACACGCAGCGCCTCGATCAGCCCCCAGGCAACACCACTGCCTCCATGCACCGCCAGTCCGGCCGGTTTATTGATCACCAGCAAGCCCTTGTCCTGATACACCATACGGTCATCCAGATCGCGTGAAACCCCGGCACCTGGCTGCGGAGTCTCTGGTGCAGGCGCCAGTCGCAGTGGCGGCACACGGACAACATCACCCACCTGCAAACGGTAGTCTGGCTTGATGCGCCCCTTGTTCACACGCACCTCCCCCGTGCGCACGATGCGATAGATCAGGGTGCGTGGCGCCCCTTTGAGCTGGGTCAGCAAGAAGTTATCAAGGCGCTGACCGGCCACATCGTCCGGCACTGTCAGCAGGCGTGCGGCGGCCTGCGCGCCTTCGTCAGACGTCATGGAAATCACTTATCTATCAATGGGGTGGCGGCGATTCTTGTGGCCGGCTGCAAAAACGGCTGCTATAGTACCCTGTCGCTTGCAGAACCGGGCAACCCGGCCCTGGCCATACCGTCAAGAGATGACTCTTGAAACGTGCCCAGCCGCCAATAAGGGCGCTCATTGTACAGGAAGGCCTGAACAGGTGTCGCGAACGACTGTGATGCATTTCTCCGCGTACCGTACCGGCACACACCATAAAGCCGGGAGCCACGCAGAACACAGTCGAAGCAACCCCCCTCGGGATTTCCGCAAGCACAGGTCACACGACAGACCACAACAGGGACAGCACCCCGCCGGCTCCTCAGCACGACTCTGTGCTGACGCAAGCCGCATAACATGCACCTCCTGTTTTGATCCGCGTGTAACCAGAAAACCGGAGCTGAAAGCCACCGTCCCGCATCGCCCCACCAAAACCGGGCCCGTGCCCGACGCGTAACACGGCTTTCAAATCCAATCCGTGGCGGCTTTGTCCGCCTGTTAAAACCATTTGCACTCTGGCAAATGGAACGCCACCGGATAGCGGAACGAATTCGGGAAATGCCTGGCATTTCCGTGTTGGAACCAGCGCCAAGGCGCTGCTGATGAGATCAGCAAAATGATCCTTCCAGTGCAGTGTACGTGCTCTTTGTTTCTGTGACTCTGCAAGAGTAACTTTCTTGCAAACAGAAACAGCCACACAGCCAGCCCTCACAATGTGGCGGCTGTGTACCGTAACGACGTCGTGCCCTGCCGGCGGCGTTCCGCACCATGGTGCCGGAACCCGTTGGGTAGACTATGAAAC
>CAYGBB010000541.1:0-1639 GCA_964347985.1 uncultured Moraxellaceae bacterium | reverse complement strand
GGTGAAATTCTGGATGCGCAGCGGATTATTGGGGTCAAAACCGAACCTGGCGGCCGCGATGGTGGTGTCCACATTGCTGTCGTTGGAGTAGGTGACAGTGCCGGCATCCAGGGCCAGATAGGGAATCACCACGCGCCCGGAAACCCCTTTCAAGACCAGCCACTCCTGATCGGTGCCGGCCGTGCCGCGATTATTGAAGGACAGTGCGATACGGCACTCCAGCAAGGGAATGGCACCACCACACTTGCTCACGCCACTGGCATCGGCATTCAAGCGTAACTCCAGCGCCAGACCGATGCCGTCCTGACCGGCAACCCCCGCCAGCGCCTGATTGTCCATGGGCTGCATATCGGCAGGAGCAGCGGTTGAGAGCACCAGCAATAACACGGCATATAAACGGGACATCATGATCAGATCCCCGTGGTGGTAACTTTAAGGTGCTGGATCATCAGGCCATCGATCAGCACACTGCCGATATTGCCATTCGCAGTCGCCGCGCCTCCTGGAGAGTCGGTGAGATTATCCTTGGGCCCGCTGGGCGGACTGGGCGGGCGGGTATAATCCCAGGTAGTGGCGCCAGTGGGATCCTTGAAAGTCACATTGCCCATGCTGAGCTGGCCATGGGTGGCACCAGAGCAATCCAGCGTGGCGTTGGTACACATCTTGGCGAGTTCAGCAGCAGTAGTGGACGCATAGTTCCGGTAAAATGCCCCATAGATGCTGGGGCTATTGGGAATGCGCACCACCTCTATGGCAAGGTTTCTGGTTTCGTTCCAGGGGGTAGCGGCATCGTCCGCAATGGCGGCGTTATCCAGAAGTAGCGACTGGTAGTGCTGGACGCCCACAATCATGTTGATGTCCATGTCGGTAATGAACAGGCCTTCGCTGTTGCTAAAGACAGGCGCCGCCGTTGCTGGTGTTCCTGTCGCCTGTGTTGTTTCAGCCACCGAGAAGCGCATCACGCCTGTCGTTCTGCTATTAAGGCGATTGATCCACGACAGGCCAAAACTCAGGTCATAGGTATTCTGGAAAATCGAAAAGCGGCTGCCATTCATGGTGAAGTCATTCCAGATGGACTGGCTTTGCATGCGCGACACTTCAGCACAGGCAGTAGGACTGCTGGCACAGCCCGAGGTATTTCTGTCGCGAACGATCACATCCCCCCAGAAGGAATATTTCAGGCCGCCGTTATTGATGCTTAGGTACTGGCCATCCCCTGCCACACCCCCGGCGAACTGGTCAGCGGCCAGGGCGCGCGGTGCGTAGTAATTGAACACGGGATAGGGCACGGCGGTGGTCGCCGAGGCGCTGGTGCTGTATTTAAGCGCCACCGGGCTTTCCACTTTCAGCAGCCAGGGATTGTCTGCCGAGCCCCAGGGGTTGGTGGTGGCCGTGGTAGACCCGGCCCGGCTGGTGACGGTGCCGGTACCGGCACCGGCCGAATTGGCGCCCGTGAACTGCACGCCATACCAGTACAGATCGGCGACGTTATTGCTGCTGATGGGCAGGCTGGTGGGAATGGCCTGGATATAGGCCAGATCGTTGAAGGCGATCTGGAAATTTTCCGGAAGGAAGGCAACGCCCTGGCCATTGATATCGGCCATATCCGTATCGCCCATCTCGGAAAGGGCATAAACCG
>CAYGBB010000540.1:0-1644 GCA_964347985.1 uncultured Moraxellaceae bacterium | reverse complement strand
ATCCAGGGTAGGAGGCAGCAGATCTCGCTCACCCGCCTTGGCATCCAGAGCCTGATAGGTCAGATTCTGGCGACTACTGACACCAAAATCTTTTGACATGGTGGGCGATGCAGAACATGCCGCCAGCAACAGGCCAGCGCCAGCAGCGAGCACCATTTTAATCTTGCACATTGGTCTTCTCCTGAGTCAGCTGATGTCCGAATGCTCCTTCCAGACCACCTTGTGAGTTTGATGCCTTGCGCGAACTCGGTTGCGGGCGCGCTACTGCCCGCCCCTGCAATCTCCCCAGCAAATACTGGTCGATATCCGTCGTTGGCATGAATACATCAGTGGGAAGTGCTATACGTCCCTTGTTCACTGCACCGACCAGACGCGCGGTAACCACTACCACCAGCTCGCTTTCATTGCGCTGGTATTTGGTGGAACGGAACAACGCACCAATCACAGGAATATTGCCAAGCAACGGGAACTGGCTGATCGCATTATCCATGCTGTTGGACATCAAACCCGCGATGGCAAAACTCTGGCCATCGGCAAGCTCGACCGTTGTACCGGCACGGCGTGTTGCGAATGACGGCAACTTGATACCGGCAAGGGTAAGGCTGTTAATGGCATCAACTTCGGACACTTCTGAAATCAGTTTCAGATTAATCTTGTCACTATCCAGCACCGTTGGCGTAAAGCGCAGGCCGACACCAAATGTCTTGTAGTCGACCGTTATCGAGGTGGCGGTTCCCGACTGTGCGACCGGGATCGGGAACTCGCCACCCGCCAGAAAATTTGCCTCCTGACCGGATAACGCCACCAGATTAGGTTCGGCAAGTGTTTTTGCCAGTCCCTTCTCTTCCAGTGCCTGCAGACTGACACGGAGTGAATTGAACGGCAGACCCAGACTGCTTACCGGGTTCACCACACTGGCCGTGGCAAAATCCTGCGGACTGATCGTGCCGAATGGGTTGGTCAGGGCCTTGCCCATGACCACCCCCCACTTGCCAGAACCATCCAGGAACTGGGATTCCAGCCCAAGTTCTTTCATCGCGCTGCGCGACACCTCGGCACTCCGTGCTTCCAGCATCACCTGCTGACCACCGCCCACTTGCAGCAGGTTGGTCACTTTTTCAGCAGGAACAAAACTGCGTGCGACGGAAAGCGCCTTGTCCATGGCGAGGGCACTGGACACTTCACCGGAAAGAATCACGCGATCATTGGTATCACGCACCTGCAAACCCGGCTCATTCGGCATGAGTTCGTGCAACTTGTATTTGATTCCTGACAGATCGTAGCCAACGCTGACATCCATCAGCGCCACCAGATCTCCATCCTTCTGACGAAAAACCAGATTGGTACGCCCTGGCTTGATACCCAGAATCAGTACCCGGCGGGATGAAAGCAGTTTGATATCCGCAACATCAGGGCTACCAATCACCACCTGCTCAAGAGGCACTGCGGACTGGATGATTTGTGACTGCCCAATTGCCAGTCGCAAATCCGTCGTCTTGCGCTCACCAAACTCCAGCGCCACGGTATCGGCTGCGATTGCTTGCTGTATTGTTCCGGCAGCAAGCAACGATGCCAGGATTGCCGCCCCGAGGGCGTGCAGCTTCATGCACTTTTTCATGATCTCTCCTGTCCTCAGGGTTTGAC
>CAYGBB010000539.1:0-1644 GCA_964347985.1 uncultured Moraxellaceae bacterium | reverse complement strand
GTATCCCAGCGCGCCGCATTCGGCGCGAGTTCGTGTGCAGCGAACTCGCGCGCAGTTTGCACAAAGGCTTTCTGGTCGTCGGTCAGGTCAAAATTCATTTCAGCTGGATGGTCATGTTGGGGGCAGCGTGGGCGATGTCTTCATCAAACCAGCGTGCCGTGATGGTTTTGGTTTCTGTGTAGAAACGTACACCCTGCTTGCCATAGGCGTGCAGGTCGCCGAGGAAGGATTTCTTCCAGCCAGTAAAGGAGAAGAAAGGCAGCGGCACCGGAATGGGGACGTTGATGCCGACCTGGCCCACTTCGATTTCATGCTGGAATTTGCGTGCGGCGGCACCGCTGGCCGTGAAAATGGAGCAGCCGTTGCCATAGGGGTTGGCATTGATGAGGGCGATGCCTTCTTCCAGCGTGTCGACTTCAATGGTGAGCAGTACCGGGCCGAATATTTCCTCGCGGTAAATGGTCATGTCCGGCTTGACCCCGGTGAACAGCGTGGGGCCGATCCAGTTGCCTTCCGGATATTCCGGCACGGTGATGAGGCTGCCATCAAATTCGCATTTCGCCCCTTCTTCCTTGCCCTGGCGGATAAGGTCAAGGATACGGGCCTTGGCCTTGGCGGAAATGACCGGGCCATAGGCAGCACCCGCATCATTCCAGATGCCGGGACGCAGGGACTTGAACGACTCGGCGAGACCGGGAATCAGGTTTTTGGCTTCGCCCACCAGTACCGCCACAGAGATGGCCATGCAGCGCTGGCCGGCCGCACCGCAGGAGGCGCCGATCAGGTTGTTGATGACCTGCTGCGGCTGTGCATCCGGCATGACGATCATGTGGTTCTTGGCGCCGGCAAAACACTGCACGCGCTTCAGGTGCTGGGTGCCGGTCTTGTAGATGTGCTCGGCGACCGGTGCGGAGCCCACGAAGGAAATGGCATGCACATCGGGGTGCTTGAGCAACTGGTTGACCTGATCCTGTCCGCCATGCACGACCTGCAGGACATTCTTCGGTGCACCAGCTTCCAGAAACAGTTCGGCAAGGCGGATGGGCGTCATCGGGTCCTGCTCGGAGGGCTTCAGCACGAAGGTGTTGCCGCAGGCGATGGCGAGCGGAAACATCCACAGCGGAATCATGGCCGGGAAGTTGAAGGGTGTAATGCCCACGCATACGCCCAACGGCTGGATCATCGAATAAGTGTCGATGCCGCCGGCCACATTCTCGACCGTCTCGCCCATCATCAGGGAGGAGATGTTGCAGGCGTGCTCGACCACCTCGATGCCGCGCCACACGTCGCCCTTGGCGTCGGCAAAGGTCTTGCCGGTTTCCTGGGCGAGGATTTCGGCAATCTCGTCATGGTGCTTTTTCAGCAGGTGCTGGTAGCTGAGCATGATGCGCGCGCGGGCAGGGGCAGGGACTTCGCGCCAGCTCTGGAAGGCTTCCTTGGCAGCAGCAACGGCACGGTCGACTTCGGCAGCGGTGGCAAAGGGCACCTCGGCGAGCACGGCTTGCGTGGCCGGGTTGCGCACGGGCTGGCGGACGGTGCTGCTGCTGTTCTGGAAGCTGCCTTCAAGCAGCAGTGGAATCTGGCGGACGGTCATGGCCGGCTCCTGTGATCTGGATGATGTTGTTGTTCCTGATGCTCTTTGTA
>CAYGBB010000538.1:0-1645 GCA_964347985.1 uncultured Moraxellaceae bacterium | reverse complement strand
TCATTTACGAAGGGGTGTGGCAGGACAATTTCCGGCGCTGGAGCGAGCGCATGCCCATCTGGGACATCATCCACAAGTACGGTCCTGACTATCGCGTGATCTTTGTCGGTGATGCCAGCATGAGTCCGTATGAAATCATGGCCGTTGGCGGCTCGGTTGAGCATTTCAATGAGGAGCCGGGGGCAGTATGGATGCGCCGCCTGACCGATCATTTCGACAAGGTGGTCTGGCTGAACCCCGAGCCGGAGCGCGTCTGGAGCGGCACGCAATCCATCCAGCAAGCCCGTCAGCTGGTGCAGGAGCGCATGTATCCCCTCACCATCAAGGGGATTGAAGAAGGCATGAAATACCTGAGCAAATAGCATTCCGGCAGGTATGCCACCTGAAATAAAAAAGCCGGCAAACATGCCGGCTTTTTTATGGAACTGACATTCATCTCGCCTGTTATGGCTGATGACTCAGCCCAGATGACGCTTTACCCAGGCCAGCAGATCGGTCAGCACTTCATCGCGATTGGTTTCATGCAGAATGTCATGACGCGCTTCCGGATACATGCGCAGGGTGACATCACGCAGTCCGGCTTCATGCAGTGCGTGCGCCAGTTTTTCAACACCATGGCCCATGTGGCCGACCGGGTCTTTGGCACCGGCAAACAGGTAGACCGGCAGATCGGAGCGCAGGCGCTGCAGGCTGGTGGGGCGGTACAGGTGCGAGAGTCCCTTCAGGAAGTGGCGCCAGTAGTTGTTGCTGAGCTGGAAGCCGCACAGGGGATCGGCAATGTAGCGATCGACAAAGACGGTGTCGCGCGTGATCCAGTCAAACGCAGTACGGGGACGCTTGATGGTCTTGTTGAAACCACCAAAGGTCATTGCATGTATGAGCGGGCTGCGGCCGTTCTCGCCCATCCGCCAGGTTTCGAATCCGGCCAGCCAGCTGGCTGCCGTGGTGAACCATGACGGTTCGAAGTTGCTGCCTTCCAGCAGCAGCAGGTTGAGCTGGTCGGGATAGTGCTGCGCAAATTCCTGGGCGACAAACGAGCCCATGCTGTGGCCCAGCACAATGACGGGTAATTCGGGATAGCGACGGTGCAGTTCGGCATTGACGGTGGCCATGTCATGACAGACGCCGGCCCAGTGCTGCAGACGGCTGGTGTTGCCGAGTTCGGCCAGGGGCACGGATTTGCCATGGCAGCGATGATCATGAGCCAGTACGCTGAGGCCGGCGGCATTGAGCTGACCCGCCACATCGTCATAACAGCCACTGTGCTCGGACATGCCGTGCACGATGTGCACCACGGCCCGTGGCGCGTCCACTGGCCAGTGACGGCAGGGAATGCGGTGGCCATCATTGGCGGTCAGCCACTCTTCCACGGGCATGCCTGGTGCATGCGCGGACGGGGAGGAGGGTATTGTGTCGTGGCTCATCGCGAGATTGTTCATTATTCTTGGCCTTCCTGACTACTAGTCTGTACTTTTTCTTTCTTTGTTTGCTAAGGAGCCATCACGGCATGACGGCCGCTGTCTGTTATCGAATCGGCTCCCGCCGACCTGAATCCCATCTTTTCGAGGTGGAGCTCTCTGTCGTCAACCCTTCTCCCGATGGACAGCGTCTGACGCTGCCGAACTGGATCCCGGGAAGCTACATG
>CAYGBB010000537.1:0-1649 GCA_964347985.1 uncultured Moraxellaceae bacterium | reverse complement strand
CGGACAGACGTGGGGTGCTTGTACGGGGGCCGTTCATACGCCGAATACCTGGCCTGGGGCCAATTGGTCACGTCGAGCATTCAGCAGCTGCAGGACAGAAAGGGGTTTGCCACCTGGCAGTTGCAGGGTTTCCAGCAGCAGTACCGTGCCATTGCCCGCGGCGACACGCAGGCCGTCACGGTCGGCCGCGATGATCATGCCGGCAGGTGCGGTCGAGGTTTCGGCAAGGGCGCGTGCCTGCCAGACCCGGATGACCTGATCCGCCAGCGTCGTGAAGGCAACAGGGACCGGGTTGTAGGCGCGCACGGCACAGGCCAGTACGTCGGCCGGCTGCGTCCAGTCGAGGCGGGCCTCGTCCTTGGTCAGCTTGCGGGCATAAGTGCTGTCGGCATCGTTCTGGGCGGCACTTGGCAGCTCGCCCGCGACGAGCAGGTCCAGCGCTGCGACCAGGGCTTCGCCGCCCAGCAGGGCCAGGCGGTCATGCAGGCTGGCGCCGGTGTCATTCGGCGAAATCGGGCAGCGCTCCATGTAGCGCATGGCGCCGGTATCCAGGCCCACGTCCATCTGCATGATGGTGATGCCGGTTTCACGGTCGCCCGCCAGAATGGCGCGCTGGATGGGCGCAGCTCCGCGCCAGCGTGGCAGCAGCGAGGCATGCACATTCAGGCAGCCAAGGCGGGGAATCCCGAGCACATCACCGGGCAGCAGCAGGCCGTAGGCCGCCACGATCATCAGGTCGGGCTTGAGGGCGCGCAGCTCGTTGCTGGCCTCGGGATCTTTCAGGCTGAGTGGCTGATATACCGGAATGCGCCGCTCCAGCGCCAGCTCCTTGACCGGACTGGCCTTGAGCTCGCGACCACGGCCGGCGGGGCGATCCGGCTGGGTGTAGACGGCGATGACCTCGTGTTCACCCTGCTGCAGCAGGGCTTTCAGGCTCTCGGCCGCAAATTCGGGGGTGCCGGCAAAGACAATGCGTAAAGGACCACTTTCAGGGTTGTTGCTCACGTGTCGTCAGGCCTGCTGCTTGTGCTGTTTTTCCAGCTTTTTCTTGATGCGCTCGCGTTTGAGCGAGGACAGATAGTCGACAAAGAGCTTGCCGTTCAGGTGATCAATTTCATGCTGGATGCAGACGGCGAGCAGGCCCTCGGCAACTTCCTCGAAGGGTTTGCCGTCGCCATCCAGTGCGGTGATCCGGACCCGGATCGGCCGCTCCACCGTTTCATAGAAGCCGGGGACGGACAGGCAGCCTTCATCGTACGGGGCCTTTTCTTCACAGAGTGGCGTGACGACCGGATTGATGAAGACGCGCGGGGCGTCGTGCTCGTCGGAGAGGTCCATGACAATGAGCTGGATGTGCCGGTCCACCTGGGTGGCCGCCAGTCCGATACCCTTTGCCGCGTGCATGGTTTCCAGCATGTCGCTGATAAGCTGGCGGATGCCGGCATCCACCTGGGCAACGGGTTTGGCGTGGGTGCGCAGGCGGGGGTCGGGAAATTCTAGTATCGGTAGCAGGGCCATGATGTCGTACGGGTTTTCCGGGTTGCAGCACTTGGAGTAATGTCCCAAGTATGCTTGCTAAGGTGATGAAGTTACTGTAAAAGTCTGCTAATCGCGTCACAGAGCGTGGCTTGGCTTTGCCCTATTATACG
>CAYGBB010000536.1:0-1649 GCA_964347985.1 uncultured Moraxellaceae bacterium | reverse complement strand
CCCGCCATGTCAGGCTAGTTGTCGCGTCATCTGGATTTCAAGACCCCATGGCGGGCGGTTGGAAGTGAGGCATGGCACGTTATTCCCTGGAGAAGCGAGAGTGGGTGTTACGGCAGATGATGCCGCCGTTGAACCGGTCCGTTGTCGAGTTGTCAGAAGAGACCGGCATTACCGCAGTGACCTTGTATGCTTGGCGCAAACAAGCACAAGCAGCAGGTGTCGTGGTGCCCGGAGATGGAAAAAATAGTGAAGCCTGGTCCAGCGCGGACAAGTTCCGTGTGGTGCTGGAGGTGGCGGGTCTGAGTGAAGTGGAGCTGGCCGAGTACTGCCGGCGCAAGGGCCTGTATATCGAGCAGATTCAGGCCTGGCGCGTGGCCTGTGAGCAGGCCAATGCCACGTCGGCCGAGCAGGGCCGCGCGTTGCGCGAACAGGACAAGAGCTCGCGGCAACGGATCAAGGCCCTGGAGCGCGACTTGCGGCGCAAAGAGTCAGCCCTGGCGGAGGCGGCTGCGCTGTTGATTCTCCGAAAAAAAGCCGAGGCGATCTGGGGCAGGGACGAGGACGCTTGATCCCAACCGCAGATCGCCGAGTGGCCGTGGCGTTGATTGAGGAGGCGGTTGAGTCGGGGGCTCGGCGCTTCATGGCCTGTGCCGAGCTGGGCCTGAGTGTTCGTACGGTGCAGCGCTGGCAGCATCGGCCGGAAGACGGGCGGCCGCTGGCGGAGCGTCCGGTCCCGGCTAACCAGTTAACGGCCGCAGAACAGGCCGCTGTACTGAAGGTCGCCAACGAACCGGCGTTCGCCAGCCTGCCGCCGCACCAGATTGTGCCGCGACTGGCGGATGCCGGGGTGTATCTGGCGTCGGAATCGACGTTCTACCGTTACCTGAAGGCCGATGACCAGCACCACCGGCGAGGCCGTGCCAAGGCACCGGGTTCACGCACCGTGACCACGCACGAGGCGAGCGCGCCGAATCAGTTGTGGTGCTGGGATATCACGTGGTTGCCAGCGGACATCAAGGGGCGGTTTTACTACTGGTACATGATGAAAGACGTGTTCAGTCGCAAGATCGTCGCCAGTGAAGTGCATGAATGCGAGTCGGCGGAGCTGGCGGCGCAGCTGTTAACGAAGGGCTGTTTGCGTGAAGGCCTTGCCGGACGCCCCCTGGTGCTGCACTCCGACAACGGCAGCGCCATGAAGGGCTCCACCATGTTGGCGTGCATGCAGAACCTGGGGGTGCTGCCCTCGTACAGCCGGCCGCGCGTGAGCAACGACAATGCGCATGCGGAGACGCTGTTCCGGACGGCCAAATACAGTGCGTTATGGCCGGAACGGGCGTTCAACGGACTGGAAGCCGCCCGGCAATGGGTGCAGCAGTTTGTGAGCTGGTACAACCTTGAGCATCGGCACAGTGGCGTGCAGTACGTGACGCCGGATCAGCGGCATCGTGGTGAGGCGGAGGCCTTATTGGAAAAGAGAAAAAAACTTTATGCCGCGGCGAAGGAAAAACATCCCGAACGCTGGAGTGGGGATGCCAGAAACTGGCACTTGGAAAACCGGGTCTGGCTGAACCCGGAACGGGACGCGCTAGCGCCCCTGGAACAATCAGCTGCGTGAAAAGTTCACGCGACAACTAGCTTGAAAAGCTCCG
>CAYGBB010000535.1:0-1650 GCA_964347985.1 uncultured Moraxellaceae bacterium | reverse complement strand
CTTCATGACCAAGCTCATTGCCTCAGACGTACTGGTTGCCGGCGGCGGCCTGGCCGGCATCGTCACCGCGCTGGAAGCCCTGCGCGCCGGCAAGACTGTCACCCTGGTCGATCGTGACACTCCCGAGCGCCTGGGCGGTCTGGCCCTGTGGGCCTTTGGCGGCATGGCGCTGGTGGGAACGCCGCTGCAGGCCTCCATGGGCATCCCGGACACCCCGGAGGTGGCCCTGCGCGACTGGATACGCTTTGGCGAGCTGGACCCGCAGGACGAATGTTCCCTGCAATGGGCGCGCTACTACGTCGAACATTCGCGCACCGAGGTGTACGACTGGCTGAAGAACGAAGGCATCAGGTTCATGCCGGCGGTGAACTGGGTGGAGCGCGGCCTGAATGGCGACGGCAACAGCCTGCCGCGCTATCACGTGGTGTGGGGCACCTCGCGCGAACTGGTGCGCTGCATGGTGGCGGCGCTGCATCAAGCCAACACGGGTGGGCGCCTGACGTTACTGCACCGTCATCGCATCACCGGGCTGGAGCACGCCGCTGGCAGGGTGAGCGGCGCGGTGGCCATCAACGAGGAGAACGGCGAGGAAGTGCGCTTTACGGCGCCGGCGGTCGTACTGGCGATGGGCGGCATCAACGGCAGCCATGAGGAATGCCGGGCCAATTGGCCCAAAGGCCGCCCGCAGCCGGCGGCCCTGCTCAACGGGGCGCACCCGTTTGCCGACGGCAAGCTGCATCACTGGGTAGCCAACACCCTTGGCGGACAGATCACCAACGCCGGCGAGATGTGGAATTATGCCGCCGGCTTTCCGCATCCGTATCCGCATTTCGAGGGCCACGGCCTCTCCACCATTCCCTGCAAGTCGGCGCTGTGGCTCAACCACCGCGGCGAACGCATCGGGCCGGCGCCGCTGGTGACCGGCTTTGATACGCACTGGCTGTGCCAGCGCGTGGCCGAGCAGGAAAAGCCGTGGACCTGGCACCTGCTGAACTGGCGTATTGCCGCCAAGGAATTTGCCATCTCCGGGGCGGAACACAACCAGCGCATCCGCGACAAGCAGTTCATCCGCTTCGTGAAGGAAACCCTGCTCGGCAATCATCGCCTGGTGCGGCAGATGCAGCAGGAAAGCCCGCACTTCATCGTCGACGACACGCTGGCGGGACTGGCCGCAAAAATGAACGCGCTGACCTGTTCGCACGATATCAATCCCGCCGTGCTCAAGGCCACGGCCGATGCCTTCGATGCCAACTTCCAGAAGGGCAAGAGCCTGCAGAACGACGACCAGATCCGGCGCATCCTGCATGCCCGCCAGTGGGGGCCGGACCGCCTGCGCACCTGCAAGCCGGCACCGCTGCAGCAGCCCAGCGCCGGGCCCTTCATTGCCATGCACATGCAGCTGATTACCCGCAAGAGCCTGGGCGGCCTGCGCACCGACCTGCACAGCCGGGTGCTGGATGCCCGCCACCAGCCGGTTGCAGGCCTCTACTGTGTGGGCGAGGCAGCCGGCTTTGGCGGCGGCGGGTCCAATGGCAAGCGCTCGCTGGAGGGCACTTTCCTGCCAGGCTGCATCATGACCGCCCGCGCAGCGGCCCGCTCTATCATCGGCGCGGGCTAAGGAGCGCTCATGCAAGGCGACATCGTTTCCGG
>CAYGBB010000534.1:0-1656 GCA_964347985.1 uncultured Moraxellaceae bacterium | reverse complement strand
GGTTACCCCCCGCCCGACACTGGTGCCTGCACCCGCCTGCGTGCGTAGCCAGCTGGCTGCGGGAGAACGGATCACTGACTGCACGACTGGTCGATGCGGCCCACGGCGATTTCCGCGTACACGTGCTGGCCCAGTACTGGGGCCGTCCGGCGCGCGAGGAAGTACGGCGTCTGCGCCTGCATCCGGGCCGCTATGCCCTGATCCGTGAAGTCGAGCTGATCGGCGGCGGCCAGCCCTGGGTACGCGCCCGCAGCGTACTGCCGGTGACCTCGCTCAATGGTCCCGGGCGCCGGCTGCGCCGGCTCGGCAACCGCTCGCTGGGTCACCTGCTGTTCCGTGACCCCACCCTGCACCGTGGTGCCATCGAGATCTGCCGGCTGCAACAGCCCGAAGGCAGCGTGTTCGCCCGCCGCTCGCATCTGGTCTATCACGGCCAGCCCCTGCTGGTGGCGGAATGTTTTCTGCCAGCGCTGTTCGAGGCAACGGCCGGACAGGTAGACTCCGCCTGATTCCTGTTAGCCCCTGTTACCCGCTGATGACCGCTGATGCCATGGCCGCCTCACTGCTGACCCCCCTGCTTGCCCGCTTTCCGCGCCTGCCCGACTTTGTCGCCCTGGCCCGGCTGGACCGCCCGATCGGCATCTGGCTGCTGCTGTGGCCCACCCTGTGGGCGGTCTACATTGCCGGCAACGGCATGCCGTCATGGCGCATCCTGCTGGTCTTCACGCTGGGCGTGGTGCTGATGCGCTCGGCCGGCTGTGTCATCAACGACTGGGCCGACCGCAATCTTGATGGCCAGGTAACGCGCACCAAGGATCGCCCCATCGCCAGCGGCAAGGTCAAACCGAACGAAGCCCTCCTGCTGTTTGTGGGACTGCTGCTGGCATCCGCCCTGCTGCTGCCCTTCCTCAACAAGGCCACCTTCTACTGGTCGTTCGGAGCCGTGGGCCTGGCCACGCTCTATCCGTTCATGAAGCGCCATACCCATCTGCCGCAGGTAGTACTCGGCGCCGCGTTTTCCTGGGCCATCCCCATGGCCTTTGTGGCGCAGGGTGAGACCCCCGGCCCCATCTGCTGGCTGCTGTATGTCGCCAACCTGTGCTGGACGGTGGCCTACGACACCCAGTACGCCATGGTCGATCGTGACGACGACATCGAGGCCGGCATCAAGTCCACCGCCATCCTCTTTGGCGACATGGACCTGCTCATCATCGGCTGCCTGCAGGGCCTCTTCCTGCTGGCCCTGTGGATGATCGGCAACCGTCTGGAACTGGCCTGGCCGTTTTTTGTTGCCATTGCTGCCGCTGCCGTCCTCTTTGCCGTGCAGTACCGGCGCTGCGAAACGCGCGAGACTGCCGGCTGCTTCGCCGCCTTCCTGCACAATCACTGGGTGGGGGCCGTGCTGTTTGCCGGGGTGTTTCTCGGTTTTCTGTTCAAGGCTGCCCCGGCACTGGCCTGAACGAAGGCACCGCGGCAACCGCTGGCCGGGTTTTTCTGCCCGTTCCTCCCCCTTCCCCAGCCGGCAGGGCAGCCAGTTGACCTGCGTCAGATTTCTGCACTCCCGCTTCTGATATACCCTACCGGGTATGGTAACCAATGGGCAGACCCCGCATTCGGGTACTACGCTGTCTGCATGCAACTGCCCGGGCACCCTCC
>CAYGBB010000533.1:0-1661 GCA_964347985.1 uncultured Moraxellaceae bacterium | reverse complement strand
GTCTGATACGGTTGCGCAGGCAGCTTTCTGGGCCGGTACCGGTATCCCGGATGCCAACCGGTTTGATCGTCGTTTCTCCCTGTTTGCCTACGAAAATCCAGCCATCCCGGCCTGGCTGCAGGCTCTGGCGGACGCGCCCGGGACCACGCTGGTGGCGGTGCCCGCAGGCCGTGCCCTGGCGGATGTGGCGCAATGGGCAGGATGTGAGTCGCTGGCCCCCGGAGACCGGGTGCAACGAGAGCAAGTCACCGTGGTGGTCTTGCCATTCCTGACACATGACGACTACGACCATCTGCTCTGGGCCTGCGATCTTAATGTCGTGCGGGGTGAAGATTCCTTTGTACGTGCCCAGTGGGCAGGACGGCCCCTGCTCTGGCACATCTACCCTCAGGAAGAGGGCGCACACTGGGTCAAGCTGGAGGCTTTCATTGCCTTGCTGGAGCAGCAGGTGGCCATGCCTCCCCTGTGGGCAGAGGCCATGCGGGCCTGGAACAAGGGGGAGGCGATGCCGGATTTCTGGTCGGATGCCGTTGCCGGACTGCCCGGATTTGCCCTGTCGGCACGGGCCTGGAGTGATCGTCTGGCGACCCGACAGGATCTGGCCACAAGCGTGATGCGTTTTTACGCCAGTCAGGTAGAATAGCCGCCCTCTGAACCCCCTCTACCCGGAACAGTCATCGCATGAAAACCGCTCAGGAAATCCGCGCCGGCAACGTGATCATGGTCAACGGCAATCCCATGATCGTGCTCAAGGCCGAATACAACAAGTCTGGCCGTAACTCCGCCGTCGTCAAAATGAAGATGAAAAACCTGCTGACCGCCCAGGCGCAGGAATCCGTTTACAAGGCGGATGACAAGTTTGACCAGGTGGTGCTTGAGCAGAAGAAGGCTACCTTCTCCTACTTCGCCGACCCCATGTACATTTTCATGGACGAAGAGTTCAACCAGTACGAAGTTGAAAAGGAAAATCTGGGCGACGCCCTGAATTACCTCGAAGACGGCATGCCGGAAGTCTGCGATGTGGTCCTGTACGAAGGCAAGGCCATCTCTGTCGAACTCCCGACCGTGGTTGTGCGTGAAGTGGCTTACACCGAACCGGCCGCCAAGGGCGACACCTCCGGCAAGGTCATGAAGACTGCCCGTCTGAACAACGGTCTTGAGCTGCCGGTTGCAGCCTTCATCGAAATCGGTGAGAAGATCGAAATCGACACGCGTACCGGCGAATTCAAGTGCCGCGCCAAGGGCTGATCCCCCGGTAAACGCAGATGTCATGAAAAACCCCGCAATATGCGGGGTTTTTTTATGGGGCGCAGGAAGTCAGGGGCGTCGGAAATGATTGTTCAGTAAGCCCGCCAGAATTCCCTTGCATGAAATTGTCATGAATAAATCATCATTCCATCTCTTGTGTTCATTGTAGTGAAATCACCCTGTGTTCTCATGATGCTGCCGATGTTGTTGGAAGAGGTATGGCACATGATCAATCTGCAAAGCTTTAACGAGTTGGAAGCACTGATCAGGGATGGTCACCATCGGAAGGCAAGGCATCTGATACGGGATATGCTGGCAGAGATAAAGCAGCATTTTATCGAGGTTGATGAGCAAGCCAGTGTAGTGAAAGGGCTGTTGTCGGATACGCTGGACACGCTGCTTGGTTTCACTCA
>CAYGBB010000532.1:0-1663 GCA_964347985.1 uncultured Moraxellaceae bacterium | reverse complement strand
ATCTTGTCGGTCTCGCCGAAACGCAACAGGCCTTCCATGATCTGCCGCTCCTGAAATTGGCGGCCGAGATACCCGTTGAGCAAGGTGGTGAGCGCGGCCGAGCCGCAACTGTAGTCGTAGGCCTGGCGGACGATGCCGCGGTAACGTGTCTGGTTTGCCGGACGCACGATGACGCCCCGCTCGGGAATACCGCCCAGCGTCTGCGGATGGTTGTAATAAACCAGACCTTCCGGCTGTGGCTCCACAACCATGATCTGGTTCACCGCGACGTACATGATGATGGCGCCTGCCAATACGGCAAACATCGGGACCCCGATCAACGCTGTGGCCGTTACGCGCAGAACACGCGCACGAGCCGTTTTTTTGTTATGACGCGGTAGGTTAGCGATGCGTCCAGCGCTGCCGCAACCCGCCCTGTGTAGACTTTTGTAATGCCCGGAAACGAAGAAGCCCGGCCGGAGCCGGGCTTCTTTTCCTGCAGGATGCCGTCCCGGATTACTTGCCCGAGATGGTGACCGTGGTGCCGTTCAGGTTCAGTCCGACGATGGTTACGTCACCGATAATGCCGGCGCTGGTGGAACCGACGTAGACATCGGTGAGCCGCACATCCATACCGGTAGGCGAACCCAAGGTGCCGACCGTGATCACCAGGCCCGCGTTGCTGGCGTTGACACCCATGTTGCCTTCCAGGTCACTGCTAGCGTTGCCAACAATCTGGGTGGTGGCCACGCCGATCCCGCCGCCGGTGAAGCTGACGGCGCCACCCGCATCATTCAGCCGGAAGTTGCTAATGGTCAGACCGCCAGTCAGGGTGGTGTTCAGCGCAATCATGTTGCCCTGCGGCTCGTTGCCCAACTGGATGTTCATGGTCACGGTGGACAGCGCGATGGTCATCGTGCTCAGCAGCGGAGCCGACGTGGTGCCGATACCCCAAGTGCTTTCATCTCGACCTGAGTTCGCGACCCTGATGTCGCCGGTAATCAGCGTTGCCGACGGAATGTTGACGAAGATGTTCAGGGTCGGGGCGCCGCCGGCACCGGCCAACTGGTTGTCGCCAGCATCGACGGTGACGTTGAGGTTGCCGATAAACCGGAAATCATCGACGACGATAGCGCCGTCAAAGGTATAGAGCGACGAGGCGCCGCTCACCTGAGTGGCGGTACCGCTCAGGCCATCCTTATCGTGAATGTAGATATCACCGGTAATGCCTGCAGCCGGGGTCTCGATGCTGATTTCGATACCGTCCTGACCGGTGACTTCCGACAGGCTGCTGTCCTGCATTTCGTCCAATGCCGCGAAGCCGGTAACAGGCGCGAGGGCAACGGCAGAGGCAAGGGCAAGTTTCTTGAAGTTCATTTGTTTTTCTCCAGGACCTTGAGGTTCTTTTTGTGGTGGTTTTTTTTGTGTTTGGACATCTTTTGTACCGCGTCCCTTGCAGGATGGCACAAAGTGTCCCGAAAACTAACATGAGCCCAACGGGGCGTCTACATTACTTTACACAGTCGGCCCGGCGTCGCCGCTGGACGGCGGTTCCGGGGAGAGGAGTGGCGGCAAGGCCACCCGCCCCCGGGACCATCCGGCGATCAGTTCTTGCCGGATATCGTGATCGTGTTGTTGTTGAGGTTCAGGCCGCGCAGTTCGATATCGCCGAGGTAGCCCAGAG
>CAYGBB010000531.1:0-1664 GCA_964347985.1 uncultured Moraxellaceae bacterium | reverse complement strand
GAACCCCGGTGCGTTCATTGAGCAAGTTAGCCGCACGGTATAGGGAAGGACCAATAACAAGTGTGGCCATTGCATCACCCAGTTGGCTGAATTCACTGACAGCGCACCCTCCCACTGTGAGCGGACTGAAATCCTGGTCGCTTAAGTGGCCATCGAGTGAATCAGCAATATCGGGCAAGACCCGCGGCTGAAGATTGAAGCTCTGAATAATATCCTTGAGCGCTTCCAGGTCGCCTGGTGTTAACGAGGCATTGACTAAGACATTAACGTGTCGCAACAGGCGGCCGGGTTGGGTGCCACGGTCTTTGGCATGAGGCACCATAGTGTCAATCATGGCGTAAAGAGCACTGGCAAAACCGCTTTCCAGACAACCGGAAAAATCGGGTGTATTCACTGGAATGATCTGCGTGGCAGAAAACTGTGGATAAAGCTCACGAAATTGCCGCAGAGCCCGTAGCAGATCGCAGCCCTGGATTTCGGCCAGACCCGTGGACGGTAGGCCTATGAGATCGGGCTTAGATTTCTCACATAAGATTTTTAAACCTTCAACGATATTGTCATCAGCACCCATGACACTACTGACCTGATCCATGGCAGTGGTTTGCAAGGGAATGGGTTCGCGAAAGTGACGGACAAAAAAAACTTTTCCAAAAGCTGTGCATCCTTGTGAGCCGTGCATCATGGGAATACTGCGATTGATTCCAAGAAATGCGAGTGAGGCCCCGATGGTTTGGCTCGATTTTATTGGATTAACCGACAAGGCTTTGTTTCGTTTGATGATTTCGCTCATGGCGCATTTCCTGTCTCGGTGGCAAGGAGGGTGCTTTCTTCGAGCCATGGAGCAGGGCGTCTTACTGCCTGCCATACCGGGCTTTCAATGGTTAATGCCAGTTGGCGCACGAGCTCAAGCATGCCCTGATAACCGGCATAAGCAAATTCCCGTTCCTGATTGATATCAAGAAACGGCAATTTCGCTTTTAACGCGGTATACATATTGCGGCCACCGGCAATTAGAATATCGGCACCATATTCACGTACGACATTGAGCAGTGCGCGTGGACTGCCATCCTCAATCATTTTGGTGTCTGATCCCATCAGTTCACGAATACGTTCCTTGTCCTCTTCAGTTGATTTGTTGGTGCCCGTTGCGACCACCTGCATGCCCAGATCCTGCAGGGCAGAGATCACCGACCACGACTTGACGCCACCGGTATAAAGCAGCACCCGTTTGCCGCTGAGACGTTCACGCCACGGGGCCAGTGCCATTCGGATCCGGGTTTCTTCGCGACTGATCAGGGCAGTTGTTCGTTCAGTGAGTGAAGGATCATCAATCAAGCGCGCAAAGTCTCGCAGAGCATCAGAGGTGTCGGTGATGCCGTAGAAACTGCCTTCAAACCAGGGGGTTCCATATTGTTCTTTGAGTTTTCTGGCAACATTGATCATCGCTTTGGAGCAGACCATCATGTTGACCTTCGCGCTATGCATGCTCTGGACTTCACGAAAGCGTGCATCTCCCGACAGTGTGCACAAGACCCGCAGTCCTAATTCATCAAGCAAGGGCATTACATGCCATAATTCGCCGGCAATGTTGTATTCACCGATCAGATTCACGTCGTGAACTGTAATGCCGTTACGCCTGACGGAGGCTGGTAGAGGGTCGGCAT
>CAYGBB010000530.1:404-1691 GCA_964347985.1 uncultured Moraxellaceae bacterium | reverse complement strand
TCGGCGAGGAAACAAAGATTTTCCTGCTCTGGCTCGGCACCTTTTTCCAGCTCGTCCTGCTGGTGGCTGACGACATGCGGCGCGTGCCGCATGAATATGTCGAAATCGCCCTGACTCTCGGGGCAAAACCCCGCCAGATCCTGTCGGACGTGGCCCTGCGCTCGATGGGGCCGTCGCTGGTGGACAACCTGCGCATCACCCTGGGCTGGTGCTGGACCTATCTGGTCATCGCCGAGATCGTCGCGGCGGATTCGGGGCTTGGCTTTGTCATCTGGTCGGCCCGGCGCTACGTCAAGACGCCGGAAGTTATGGCGGGCGTGGTGGTCATCGGCCTGATTGGCCTGGTGACCGACCAGATTCTGCGTGCCTTGCACCGCCGCTACTTCAGATATCTTTGAGGCCGGCAGGATCGCAATGACCGATTACATCTCATTCGCAGGCGTGACCAAGAAGTTCGGCCCCGTTCCCGTGGTGACCGAGTGTTCGCTGTCGATCGCGCAAAGCTCACTGGTGGTGTTTCTCGGCCCGTCGGGCTGCGGCAAGACCACGCTGATGCGCATGGTGGGCGGCCTTGATACGCCGACTTCGGGCACCATCCGCCTGAATGGCGAGCTGGTGGCTGGTCCTGACCGCCGCCGCGGCATGGTATTCCAGTCCTATTCCTCGTTTCCCTGGCTGACCGTGGAAGGCAATATCGCTTTCGGCATGCGCTACCGCAACGATCTTTCGGCGGCGCAACGCGCCGAACATGTGAAACACTATTTGAAACTCATCGGCCTTGAGGACTTCGCAAAATCCTTTCCCAACCGGATTTCCGGCGGGATGCGCCAGCGCGTTGCCATCGCCCGCAGCCTTGCGGCGGGCTCCGATGTGCTGCTGATGGACGAGCCATTCGGTGCGCTTGACGCACTGACCCGTGAACGGCTGCAGGTCGAGCTCCGGCAGATCCAGGCGGAAGAGAAGAAGACGGTCATTTTTGTCACCCATGACGTCGAGGAGGCGGTGTTCCTGGCCGACCGCATCATCCTCTTTTCGTCGCGCCCGGCGCGGATCCTCAGGGACATTGATGTGGCAGCCGTGCTGGGTGCGACGCGCACCCTCGCGGTGCGCGAGAGCCACGAGTTCTTCAAGCTGCGCAATGATGTCCTGCACCTTATCCGCAATGAAGTGGGTGTGCTGAGTTGAGCGGTCCACTTGCCAGCAAGACTGTTGTGATCACCGGGGCCAGCCGGGGGATCGGCCTTGGCATTGCGAAAGGTTTCGCGGCCGCCGGCGCCAGGCTAGTGC
>CAYGBB010000530.1:0-394 GCA_964347985.1 uncultured Moraxellaceae bacterium | reverse complement strand
GGGCCACGGGGGCAATCGCGGACATTACCGGTGGCGCCGCCGTATCGGGTGCGCTCCAGGATCTGTCCCGCATTGACGTGCTCATCAATAACGCGGGCCTTGAGCGCCTGACGCCAATCGGGGAAGGCGGCGAGGACGTCGAGGCGGTGTTCCGCCGCATCATTGAAATCAACGTCATTGGTACGCAGATGGTGACCCGCCGCGCCCTGGCGAAAATGCCCAGCGGTGCCTGCATCATCAATACCGCGTCGATCTGGGGCCGTGTCGCCGAACCGCTGTTTGGAGCCTATGTTGCGTCCAAGCACGCGGTTATCGGCTTGACCAAGACCTGGGCCAAGGAACTTGGCCCCCGGGGTATCCGGGTCAACGCCGTGTGTCCGGGCTGGGTTCGGAC
>CAYGBB010000529.1:0-1696 GCA_964347985.1 uncultured Moraxellaceae bacterium | reverse complement strand
GACGCGGGCCTGCTGATGCGCCGGTCGTGTTATTGCTGCATGGTGGAGGGCAAACCCGCCATGCGTGGTCAGGTACAGCTGAGCGTCTGGCGCGCGCAGGGTTTTGTGCGATCACGCTCGATTCCCGCGGCCACGGCGACAGCGACTGGGCCCCGACCGGCGACTACAGCATCGACGCCATGACCGCCGACCTGCAACGCGTGGTTGCCCAGGTAGGGGGTACGCCAATGCTTGTTGGTGCCTCAATGGGCGGCATCACCGCCATGATTGCCGTTGGCGAAGGCCTCCTTCCTTCTGCCAGCAAGCTTGTGCTGGTGGATATAGCTCCGCGCGTGGAAAGAGCGGGCGTGCAGAGAATCATAAAATTCATGAGCGCCAATCCGGATGGATTCGCGACGCTGGAAGAGGTCCGTGATGCCATCGCCGCATACAACCCGCATCGACCTCCACCGAAAGACCTGAATGGACTGAAAAAAAATCTGCGCCAACGGGCCGATGGCCGGTATTTCTGGCATTGGGATCCGCGCTTCCTGAATGAGGCTGCGCGCAGGGAATCCGGCGAGGCGCTGACAGACCTCGAACGGCGATTGTCTGCTGCGAAAGGCGTTCTTATTCCGACGCTACTGGTACGTGGCGCCGGAAGCGATGTCGTCAGCCCGGATGGCGTGCGCGAACTTCGCAACCTCATCCCGCACGCCCAAACCATCGACATCGCCGGAGCCGGACACATGGTAGCCGGTGACCGCAACGACGTGTTTGCCGATGCGCTGCTCGGCTTTTTGCAGGCGGACTGATAGCAGGCGTCTGACGAAGACGGCCAACTGCAAAATCCGCCTCGAAAGACCTGTTCGGACCTTGACAGTACCAGTGCCCTATATTTACATGCGGTCGTGTAACCGTTAGTGCGTGTAACTGAAAGTCGCCCTTAAGGATGGTCGATTCCCGGTTCAGGTGGCATGGCTTCAGGTGCCTGGACGGGGGAAACGTGGCATGGGATGAGTAAGCCCCATGTGTTGGTCGGTCGGCCAGCCAAACGTATTGGGGAATTAGCACAAAGGTACACGCCCACTAAGGTGCATACCGGATCTGGGCACATTTGAAACGAAACGTATCGGGAGGTGGGGCATGTCTGCAACAGCAAGAACAATCGGCTACGAAGAGGTGGTTCCCCGTGATCTTCATTTCAAGATGAGCACGGAAACGGTTGCTCGTCACTGGTTCAACGGTGACCCCTGGACCACCCAGTGGATGAACGCAATTCTTGCGGCTGTTCCCGATGGCGAGCGTTGGGTGATGAACTCAGCCAGGGCGCAACTGGACAATCTTAACGACCCGGAAGTGCGTCAGGCGGCAATCAATTTCTGCCGGCAGGAGCGCATACACGCTCGGGAACACGATGAGATGAATGCCGCATGTGTGGCCCAGGGCGTGCCCATGGACAAGGTGGAAGGCGTTTTCACCAAGATCAGGACTGTCATGCAGGACAGACTTAGTCTGGACATGCAGAGTTCGATTGCAGCAGCGTTCGAGCATTTTACCGCAGTTATCTCGTCGGTAATGTTGGAAAATCCAGAACTATTCGACAAGACAGACCCGGAATTGCGGGCGATGCTTTTTTGGCACTTTGTCGAGGAAACCGAGCACAAGGGCGTCAGCTTTGATGTCTTTGTCGCCGCCAGCGGCGGCGGCGTAAAGG
>CAYGBB010000528.1:0-1707 GCA_964347985.1 uncultured Moraxellaceae bacterium | reverse complement strand
AGAAGCACATCTGGGGCTATGGCGTCGGCCTGGACATGACCCGGCGCGACCTGCAAGGCGAGCAGAAGAAACTGGGCCGCCCCTGGTGCATCGGCAAGACTTTTGATGACGCCGCCATCATCGGCGCCATCACACCCGCCGCACAAGCCGGCGACATCGACAAAGCCGGGATATCCCTCCAGGTCAACGGCCAGGACCGCCAGCGCAGCGACATCACCAAGCTGATCTGGAACATCGGTGAGATCATCGAGCACATCACCGCCGCCTGGGAACTGCGTCCGGGCGATCTGATCTACACCGGCACCCCCGAAGGCGTAGCGGCCGTGGTTCAGGGTGACACCATGGTTGGCGGCGTAACCGGCCTGGAAACCATCTCGGTCAAGGTCGCCTGAGAAGGCTGCGCTGGCGTCGAGCATCCATGATCTCCAGACTTCTTGAAAAGCTGGCCAAGCTCAGCGCGGTGACGGCCGGTGTATTGCTGACCCTCATCACGCTGATGACCTGCGTCAGCGTGATCGGGCGCAATACCACTGGCGTCACCCTGGTCGGTGACATTGAACTCACCGGCGTGGTCGCGGGTGCGGCCATCGCCCTGTTCCTGCCCTGGTGCCAGTTCAAGCGCGGTAACATCATCGTTGACTTCTTCACCGCCCGTGCCAGCGAACGCACCAACGGGCTGTTTGATCGCCTGGGCGCTTTCATCCTGGCGCTGTGCATGGCCGTGCTGGCCTGGCGCACCTGTCTCGGCGGCCTGAGCGCCTGGAACACGCAGTCCACCTCAATGATGCTGGGTTTCCCCGAGTGGATCACCTACAGCCTGATGGTGCCCCCGTTGGTGTTGACTGCCCTCATCGGCCTGTGGCAGGCCGTCTACGGGTTTGCCCCCGAATCACATACATGACGCCTTTGACCCTGACCCTGATGATCTTTGCCATCATGCTGCTGCTGATGGCCGTGCGCATCCCGATTGCCATCGCCATGTTCGTGGCTGGTTGCATCGGCTATGTCACGCAGGCGGGCTGGGCGCCGCTGTCGAACTTCCTCAACACCCAGGCCTTTGCCCGCTTTGCCAGCTACGACCTGTCGGTCATCCCGCTGTTCATCCTGATGGGCAACTTTGCCACCCAGGGCGGCATCTCCAAGGCTCTGTTCAGCTTTGCCAGCGCCGTCATGTCCCATTTCCGTGGCGGACTGGCCATGGCCGCAGTCATGGCCAGCGCCGCCTTTGGCGCCATCTGCGGCTCTTCCGTTGCAACCGCCGCCACCATCACCTCGGTGGCCCTGCCCGAGATGAAACGCCACGGCTACTCCGGGCGGCTGGCCACCGGCACGCTGGCCGCCGGCGGCACGCTGGGCATCCTGATTCCGCCCTCGGTGCCGCTGGTGATCTACGCCATCCTGACCGAGCAGAACATCGCCAAGCTGTTTGCCGCCGCCATGGTACCGGGCCTCATCGCCATGCTGGGCTACATGATCGCCATTGCCATCTATGTGCGGCTGGTGCCGGGACACGCCCCCGCGCATGACGCCATCACCGATAGAGTCTCGTTACAGTCCCTCATGGGCGTGGCCCCGATCGCCATCGTCTTCCTGGTGGTGTTTGGCGGCATTTACGGCGGCGTGTTCACCCCGACCGAGGGCGCCGCCGTGGGCGCGGCAGCCACCTTTGTCGCGGCATTGATCAAGCGGGAACTGACCCTGGCCAAA
>CAYGBB010000527.1:0-1713 GCA_964347985.1 uncultured Moraxellaceae bacterium | reverse complement strand
CCGCAGGGCTGTGATGTTCAGACATGGCTTGTCTCCCTTTGCTTCTTGACTAGCGTACTCGTCAGGTTTAACGGTTTGCCGTTTTGACCCGGTCGCTCTGATTATAAAATGTATAGGAAAGCGTAATGGTGGTGATGTGCTTTGGCAGGGCCGGATCAATATAAAAGATCATCGGCATGCTTTTTTCAGCACCACCTTCCAGTCGCTGCTCAGCAAAACAGAAACACTCTGTTTTTTTAAGGTACTGCGCCGCTTCTGCCGGCGATATGGACGGAATGGCACGTCCGGTAATCGCATGCTGGTCACGGTTTTTCACAAAAAACATCGTTTTTGTGATCTCGCCCGGGTGCACCTGCACGGCAGGCTCACCACGACGAAACTCCCAGGGCAAGGCACTGTCGGTATCGACCAGAAACTCCACGTTCACCGTGCGCGAGACATCAGTATGCATTGATGCCACTGCTGCTTTATTCGAGCCTTTGCCGTTAAGGCCGGTGATCTCGCAAAACACATCATAAAGCGGCGGCATGATGAAGACTGCAAATAAAAACATGGCCACGACCACAAGCGCCAGGCGCCACAAGAGGCGCTGATTTTGCCGGGCGGTACTCTGTTCTTTTTCAGGCTTCACGCTGTTCTGCACTCAAGCCTGCAGGCCTTGACGGCTCGGCACCTCCGATCAGCAGAGCATCCCTGCCCTGCCCTGGCTGGCTTGTACCAACCATCAAGTCTTTACAAAATCACTTGACCACCGGTGGCTCTTCAAAAGTGTGATACGGTGCCGGGCTGGGTATCGTCCACTCCAGACCATGAGCCCCCTCCCAGACCTGCGCATCAACCTTCGGGCCCTTCTTGGCCGTCAGCAGCACCGCCAGGAAAAACAGCTGGCTAAGGCCAAACCAGAAGCCACCAATCGAAATCCAGAAATTCAGATCAGCAAACTGCTGAGGATAGTCGGCATAACGACGCGCCATCCCGGCCAGACCCACAAAATGCATCGGGAAAAACAGCAGATTCACGGACAGCAGCGAGTTCCAGAAGTGCCATTTTGCCAGACTGGTGTTGTACATATGGCCCGTCCACTTCGGCAGCCAGTAATAGGCACCGGCAAACATGGAGAACAGGGCACCGGACACCAGCACGTAATGGAAATGCGCCACCACGAAATAGGTATCCTGATACTGGTAATCCACCGGGGTAATCGCCAGCATCAGGCCGGAGAAGCCACCAATGGTAAACAGGATCACAAAGCTGATTGCAAACAGCATGGGCACTTCAAAGCTCAGGGAGCCCTTCCACATGGTGGCGACCCAGTTGAACACCTTCACACCTGTCGGCACGGAAATCAGCATGGTCATGTACATATAGAACAGCGAACCGGCCAGGGGCAGACCCGTGGTGAACATGTGATGTGCCCACACCACAAAGGACAGCAGTGCGATAGAGGCGGTGGCGTACACCATGGAGGCATAACCGAATAGCGGCTTGCGCGCAAAGGTCGGAATAACCGCCGACACGATTCCGAAGGACGGCAGAATCATGATGTAGACCTCGGGATGACCGAAGAACCAGAACACATGCTGGAACAATACCGGGTCACCCCCACCGGCGGCGTTGAAGAAGCTGGTACCGAAGTGACGATCCGTCAGCATCATGGTCACCACACCGGCAAGCACCGGCATGACGGCAATCAGCAGGAAAGCGGTGATGAGC
>CAYGBB010000526.1:0-1720 GCA_964347985.1 uncultured Moraxellaceae bacterium | reverse complement strand
GCTGGCACCATGGGGCTCGCGATGGAAGCGACTGGCTTTCTGACCTTGCTGGTGATCCAGATTGATGTCATTCGTGCCTTGGCAATTTCTGCTTTTGTGGGTACGGCTCTGATTGCCCTCACCAACTTCGTGCTGTTGCCAGTACTGATGTCTTATGTACGCATCAGCGATCGCGCTGTGAAAAAGTTGCAGGAAAAGGGCCGGCATGTTCCGAAGATATGGACACTGACGGCGCGCATGGCAGAAACGGTTCCGGCAACCACAGGTATTGTTGTTGCCGCTGTTTTTCTGGTGGTTGCTGCAATGGTTGCGCATAACGTCAAGATCGGTGATCTTGACCGCGGCGCTCCAGAATTGCGGGCGAACTCCCGTTACAATCTGGATGACAAGTTCATTACCTCTCACTACTCCATCAGTGCCGACGTTCTGGTGGTGATGGTCGAAACAAAACCCGAGATGTGTTCAAGCTACGCCACCCTGGAGGCTATTGATCGCCTGCAGTGGCGTCTGGAGAATGTAGCCGGCGTACAGTCAGCGCAGTCTCTCGTGACGGCGACAAAACACATTCAGGCGGGCTTCAACGAAGGCAGTCTGAAGTGGTCGACGCTGGTGGCTGATGACGCTGTGCTCAATGAAACCGCAAAGAACGTGACGGAACTTTATAATGGTGAGTGCAGTCTGGTTCCGGTATTTGTCTTCCTGGATGATCACAAGGCAGAAACCCTTAAACACGTGACCCAGTCCGTAGAAGGTTTTGCGAAAGAAAACGATACGACGGACATGAAGTTCTTGCTGGCTTCGGGTAATGCGGGGATTGAAGCGGCCACCAATGATGTGATTGCTGCCAGCAAAACCCCCATGTTGTTGCTGGTGTATGGCGTGGTGATTCTGTTGTGTTTCGTGGCCTTCCGATCCTGGCGTCCGGTAGTGTGTATCGTTCTGCCCCTGGTGCTGACGTCGATGCTGTGCGAGGCCCTGATGACGGTGCTGGGTATTGGCATCAAGGTGGCGACCTTGCCGGTGATTGCACTGGGCGTGGGTATCGGTGTTGATTACGGTGTCTACATCTATGCCAAGTTCGAGAAATACCTCAAGGAAGGTCTGGGGCTGAAAGAGGCTTATCTGGCTACTCTCACCAGCACCGGGCGGGCCGTGCTCTTTACTGGCGTCACTCTGGCGATTGGTGTCTGTACCTGGGTGTTTTCGCCGATCAAGTTCCAGGCGGACATGGGCCTGCTCCTGACCGTGATGCTGCTGTGGAATATGCTCGGTGCACTGATTCTGATTCCGGCACTGGCTCACTTTCTGGTGAAGCCTGAGCTTTATCGGAAATAGGCACTCGCTGTGACAAAAAGGCCCTCACTCAAGGGCCTTTTTGCGCTAACTGGCCCCTATAATGCGCGCCACCTGCTCCTGCGGACGTTTGGACATGCTTTATCCCCTGGCGCGCCACCTGCTGTTCTGCCTGCCGACCGAGACTTCGCATCACCTGTCATTGGCCGGTATCAGCCTGGCGGAACGGCTTGGCATGACGGCATTGTTGCCGGTCATTCCTGAAAATCCGGTCAGCCTGATGGGGCTGCGCTTTCCCAATCCGGTGGGCCTGGCGGCAGGGCTGGATAAAAATGGCGATCATATCGATGGCTTGGCGGCGCTTGGTTTTGGTTTTATCGAGATAGGCACGGTGACGCCGCGACCACAGCCGGGCAATCCCCGGCCG
>CAYGBB010000525.1:0-1723 GCA_964347985.1 uncultured Moraxellaceae bacterium | reverse complement strand
GCTCAGGTCTACCATTCCGTGAAAAAGCAGTTGCATGAAAATGGCGTAGCCCAGCAGCCGGACAAACGTCCTGTCCCCGTCACTGGTGTTGTTGCCCGCAGGGCGATGGCGCCAGAAAAAACCGATGCCGACAGCCCATAGCATGGAGCCGATCACGCCCAGTGAGTACAGTGCTTCAAGCAGGATGTTGTGGGGCGTGCCCAGCGTCTCGCCCATGGCGGCCAGTGTCTCCGGCCCCATGTTGAGTGCGAAGGTACGTGCACCATGTCCCCATAACGGTGCCTCGCTGATTGCGGACCAGCTCAGCTTGTATACCGTTAGCCGGTGGGTCGCCAGATTGTCAAAATACTGGAAGTTGTCCTGAAGCTGAAACGCCGCAGTGGTCATCAGTGCAGAGCCAGCAAGGAACATGGCCACGGCGACAGGCATGACCATTTTCTTCCATGAAGGCTTTGGAATGATCACAAAGGTAGCCAGGGTCAGGCATGTAACGAGGGTGCTGAGAAGGGCGCCGCGCGACATGGCGCTGACGTGAAGAAAGCCGATCAGTCCGATACAGATGGCAATGAACAGGAGGCGCTTTGGTGTCCGTGATGACAGCCCGGCGACAAGTGCTGCGTTGGCGACAAGTGCAACGGTCAGCCCCCAGCTGTTTTCGTTGGCAAAACCGGAAATCTGGTGGAACGTGTTACTGAAAAGGTTGTGCCACAAGGAGGGTGTTGAGGTAATTGCAACAAATGCGGCTGCTATGGCTGTCAATATGGCTGTTTCGGTTGCCTTGACCAGCATGGCACTGTGCCGGGCGGCAATATGGAAAAACAGTGTGCCTGTCGCAAAGGCCAAGACAAGGTTCCTGATCACTACCCAGCTTTTCCCGGGGTGACTGGAGAACACTGCAGCAACTGCAATGCCGGCAACAAGCAATGCCAGTGGCCGATAGAGGCTGGCCGACCTTTTCAGGAATGGGCGGCCTGCGGTCACGGCAAGCAGTAACGTGGCGAGTAAAAGTATGCCTGAGGTATGCAGTCGCTCAAGTGGCAGTACAAGTGCGCTGCCGATGATGACGGTGATTGCTGCAGATTCGGCATAATGCCGGAGGGCTGGCTGATTGTGTTGCATGGCTCTATCGTTCATTAAGAGCAGCCATCAGTTTTTCCACGGAAGACTGCCAGGTGAATCGGGAAATCAGCTCTTGTCCGCCAAGTGAGAGTGTTTTTCTCAGTTCAGTGTTGTTAACAAGTCTGATGATTGCATCCTTGATGGCTTCGCTGTTGCCGGGTTCGCACAAGACGGCTGACTTCATGTCAATACAGAACTCTTCATGACCGCCAATACGTGTGGCGATAACGGCCGCTCCGCACTGCATGGCCTCGGATGCTGTAAGCCCCCATCCTTCACTAAGGCTTGGTGCAATGAATATCGAGCACCGGTTGTAAATGGCGCGAAGCTCGGTTTGTGACGGGGTCTGGTGATAGGTGATCCAGTCAGGCAGGTCGTGCGGGCGGGACGGGACACCAAAGAACTCTGCTGATATGGCCGGGTTCTCGTTTTTTGCCGCAATCAGGGCGGCGATACCTTCCCTGCTGCCTTTTATGGGCAGGGCGCTATACAGCATGGCAATGCGGGCGTGATCGCGCTCAGTCATGGCCGTGTCACATCCGAACTTCTTGAAATCAAGCCCGTTCGGAATGTATGTTGACTCTGCGCCAGCGTCCTTGAGCTC
>CAYGBB010000524.1:0-1725 GCA_964347985.1 uncultured Moraxellaceae bacterium | reverse complement strand
TTTTCCAGGAAGCTCACCGTGCCGGTGTTGCCCGCCAGGGTGGTGATGGCATTGCCGGTGTTGGTCAGGGTGAACGTGCCGCCGCTGCCGAGCAGTTCCACACCGGCGGCAGCCAGCAACTGACTCTGCGTGACCGTACCGGTACTGTTCAGCGTGGTGTTGCCTGAAGTGGTGAGGCCCATCGTGTTGACCGTGCCGATGGCGTAACCGGAGTTTTCCAGGAAGCTCACCGTGCCGGTGTTGCCCGCCAGGGTGGTGATGGCATTGCTGGTGTTGGTCAAGGTGTGCGTGCCGCTGCCCAGCAGTTCCACACCGGCGGCGGTGATGGCAGTGGTCTGCGTGTCGGTGCCACCAGTGCTGAGGGTCAGATTATTGGTCCCGACCGACAGCACGCCGCCACCGATGCCTATATTTCCGCCAGAGACGAGCTTGAGGCTGTCGGTGGTGGTCACGGAGCCATTCACGGTGATGGTGCCGGCATTGGTTGAACCGAGCGTAATGCTGGAGAAGCCATCCTTGAAGATGTTGGAGCCGTCCAAGTTGGCTGCCGTCAGGGCCAGGGTTCCGGCGCCGCCGGCAATGCCTATGGTGGATGCGGCCGTGTAGGGCGCCACGACCAGCGCGCCGCTGGATTGAACCACCAGATTTGCTGCGGCCAGCGCGGATTGGCCGCCGAGCCGGTCGCCGATCAGCGAGATGTTGCTGCTGGAGGAGGTGACCGTGCTGCCCCCGAAGCCGATGGTGTTCAGCCCGTCTAAGATATGGATGGCATTAGTGGCGCTCTGGATGCCGGTGAGGCTGATCGCGCCGCTGTTGGCGAGGATATTGGCGTCTTTCAGGCTAACGCCGTAAGAAGCGCTATTCCCGGTGCCGGTGATGCTGATCCCGCCGCCGCCCGTGGCGCTGATGGTGGCGCTAGCGACCCTCACCCCCGTGCTGCCCTGCGCCAGTTGCGAGGCGCTGGCATCGCCGTTGATGACGATGGCGCTGGCCGTGGCGTTGGCCGAGGTGACGACCGTCGCGCCACCGGTGTCGAACTCGACGCCCATGCCATAGCCGTTACCGTTGGCGACGGTGCCGACGCTGACGCCGGTGATAGATATCTGGCCTGTGCCGCTGTTGATCGTCGAACCGCCGATGATGCGGACACCCTCCTGATAGTCGTTATTGCCGGGCGTGTTGTTGCCGCTCTTGCCGCGCAAGGTGATGTCGCCGCCGCCTGAATTCAGGGTGGCGCCAATCCAGCCCAGGTTGTAGTAGCCGATCTGGACGCCGTTCCAGACTGCGGCATTGCCCGTGGCGTAGCCGGTCGCGATATTGCTGCCGCCGCCCAGGGTGATCGCCCCACCGTTGCTGACGATGCTGCTGTTGCCTTGCAACCAGACCATACCGCCATTCGTCGCATCGCTGTCGCTGTGCATCGTGACATCCATCGCCCCCGAGGTGGAGGTGATGTCGATGCCATTATTCAGGATGATGTTCCGGTGCGCCTTGAAATACAGCGCCGCATTGCCGCCGTCGGTCTTGGCAATGTTGGCATTGATGTTGATGTCGCCATTTTCCGAATCCAACCCGCCCGTGCCGGTGGTAATGGTCACGCTGGTGCCCGCGTTCAATTGCCCCTGGATATCGGTGTTGTTGACGACCGAACTGTTGGCCTGGGATGTCCAGTTGGGGAAACTCGGTCCCGCCGTCGTGGCGCTACTGTTGATCGTGATGTTATTC
>CAYGBB010000523.1:0-1725 GCA_964347985.1 uncultured Moraxellaceae bacterium | reverse complement strand
CGCCCCCGCAGCCACGACGCCCATGATGAGGCTTGCCGTGGAAACAATGCCGTCATTGGCGCCCAGCACGGCAGCACGCAACCAGCCGATACGGTGTGTCTTGTGTCGTTCAACATGTCTCATGGCGTCAATTCCATTTTTTGGAAGTGTGCAGCACCGCTGGATGCAAGGGGCTTGCTTCTGGGTATGAATGCGTTGCCGGGTTTGACAGCTTGCTGAAAAAATCCTTTCAGCAAGCTGTCAATGGGGTGAACTCATTCAGGTCTGACGCGTAATCATGCTGAACGCCACCTCGGCGGCACCTTCAAGGCGCGGAATGCGGACAATATGGCCGTTTCCCGGCGCCACGTCCATGGCAAGCCCGTCACGATTTTCAAGCATGTCGAGAGCAAAAGGATGATTACCGCCTGGCGTCATCAGCATCAGCCGGTCGCCACGTGAAAAACGGTTTTTGACATCAATCGTCAGCCAGTGTTCATCGGCGTCAATCACTTCACCCACCAGCTGTTCCGTGCCCAGCAGCGAGCTGCCCTGTTCGTACTGCTGGTATTCTGCGGGGGGATGGCGACGGAAAAATCCTTCGGTGTAGCCGCGATTGGAAAGCGCTTCCAGCTCATCCATCAACTGCATGTCAAAGGGTTTTCCAGTCAGTGCATCATCAATGGCGCGACGATAAACCTGTGCGGTTCGCGCGACATAATAAGGGCTCTTTGTGCGCCCTTCGATTTTCAGCGAGTGCACGCCGATCCGCATCAGCTCGCCCACATGCTGCACCGCGCGCAGATCGCGGGAGTTCATGATGTAGGTGCCGTGCTCATCCTCATAAACCGGCACAAATTCATCCGGCTGTTTCGGATCGCGCAGCAGGATTTCCTTTGCCGCCTCCGGATCGTAGTGGCCAACGGCCGGATTGCGCACCGGAATCATGTCTCCCGTGCTGTCGGTGGCATGCGCCACCGTGTCATATTTCCAGCGACAGGCATTGGTGCAGGCACCCTGATTGGCGTCACGATGATTCAGATAGCCGGACAGCAGGCAGCGCCCGGAGTAGGCCATGCAAAGGGCGCCGTGCACGAATACTTCCAGCTCCATGCCCGGCACTTTCTCGTGAATTTCGGCAACCTCGCCCAGCGCCAGCTCGCGCGACAGGATCACGCGCGAAATGCCCTGCCGCTTCCAGAACTCCACGGTGGCCCAGTTCACCGCATTGGCCTGCACGGAAAGATGGATTTCCTGCTGCGGCCACTTTTCCTTGACCAGCATGATGAGGCCTGGATCGGACATGATCAGGGCATCGGGGCCGAGTTCGATAATCGGCTCCAGATCGCGCAAATAGCTGCGCACCTTGTCGTTGTGTGCGGCGATATTGGAGGCCAGATAAAACTGCTTGCCCTGTCGATGTGCCTCCTCGATTCCTTCCCGCAGGGCGGGCACATCCTTGAAGCTGTTGTTGCGTACACGCAGGGAATACCGCGGTTGCCCTGCATAAACAGCGTCTGCCCCGTAGGCAAAGGCGTATTTCAGATGCGTCAGGGTTCCTGCAGGAGACAAAAGTTCCGGCTTGATCATGGCTTGGGCTTCACGTGTTTCCGGGGGGGCGGAATAAGGTTGTCGAAAGGCGTATCCGCAGGGGCTCATTGTAAGCGATCCACGTTCCCCTACGTGCCGGTGTAAAGGGTTTTCCAGTGGTCGCGGGTGCCGGATTCGGCAAACACGATGCACTGT
>CAYGBB010000522.1:0-1729 GCA_964347985.1 uncultured Moraxellaceae bacterium | reverse complement strand
GCAAATTGCTCATATGCCCTATTCCCGTTACCATCAGGCATGGCAGCCCGGCTGCCTTTTTTCGTTCGGTTTTTTATCCAAGATTCAGCAGGTTACCCCCTATGACCAGCGCGCTCATGCCGACCTATGCACGGCAGCCTGTGGCTTTTTCCCATGGCGAAGGTGTGTGGCTTTTCGATACCGAAGGCCGCCGCTACCTCGACACCACTGCCGGCATTGCCGTCTGCGGTCTGGGACATGCCCATCCGGTCGTGGCCGAGGCCATTGCCGACCAGGCGCGCACACTGGTGCATACCTCCAACCTGTACCAGATTCCCCTGCAGGAAGCGCTGGCCGATGCCCTGCGTGATGCCTCCGGCATGGACCTGTGTTTTTTCGGCAACTCCGGTGCCGAGGCCAACGAAGCCGCCATCAAGCTGGCGCGCATGTATGGCCACAAGCGCAAGAACATCGATGTGCCGACCATTATCGTGATGGAAAATTCCTTTCACGGTCGCACCATGGCCACGCTGACCGCCACCGGCAACAAGAAAATCCAGGAAGGCTTCGAGCCACTGGTGCAGGGTTTTGTGCGCGTGCCGTATGACGACATCGCCGCCATCGAAAAGGTTGCTGCCGAAAACCCGAACATCGTTGCCATTCTGGTCGAGCCCATCCAGGGCGAGAGTGGCGTGCGCATGGCAAAGAACGGCTTTGGCTATCTTGAGCAGCTGCGCGCCGTTTGCGACCAGCACGACTGGCTGCTGATGCTGGACGAAATCCAGACCGGCAACGGCCGTACCGGCAAGTATTTCGCCTACCAGCACACCAGCATCATGCCGGACGTGGTGACCACGGCCAAAGGCCTGGGCAACGGCTTTCCGATTGGCGCCTGCATGGTGCGCGGCAAGGCCGACGACCTGTTTGGCCCCGGCAATCACGGCACCACCTATGGTGGCACCCCGCTCGGCTGCCGCGCCGCCCTCACCACCATCAGGGAACTGCAGAAAGGCCCCATTGAAAATGCGCGCGTCATGGGCGAGCGCATCAAGGCCGGCTTCCTGAAGAATCTGGGCGACCTTGGCGTTACCGTGGAAGGTGCCGGCCTGATGATGGGCGTGGTACTGCCCAGGCCCTGCACCGAACTCGTGGCACGCGGCCGCGATGCCGGCGTACTGCTGATTGTCAGCGCCGAAAACCGTATCCGTTTGCTGCCACCGCTGATCATCAACGCAGAAGAGGCCGATCTGCTGGTGGAAAAAATCTCTGCCCTTGTGCGCACCTTCCTCACAGAAGGAGTGGCAGCATGAGTGTGCGGCACTTTTTAACGTTGCTGGATTTCAGTCGCGAAGAACTGCAACAGGTACTGGACCGTGCCATCGTGCTGAAAAAAATGCACAAGGATGGCATGGTCTACGAACCGATGAAGAACAAGGTACTCGGGATGATTTTCGAGAAATCATCCACGCGTACCCGTGTGTCGTTTGAAGCCGGCATGGCCCAGTTTGGTGGTTCGGCCATTTTCCTGTCGCCCCGCGATACCCAGCTGGGCCGTGGTGAACCGGTGGAAGACTCGGCTCGTGTGATCTCACGCATGGTGGACGTAGTGATGATCCGCACCTTTGCGCACGACATCATTGAGCGCTTTGCCGAATATTCACGCGTGCCGGTAATCAATGCCCTGCCCGATGATCATCACCCGTGCCAGCTGCTTGCCGACCTGCAGACCTTCATCGAGCATCGTGGCGCC
>CAYGBB010000521.1:0-1740 GCA_964347985.1 uncultured Moraxellaceae bacterium | reverse complement strand
TTATTTGCGCAATAACCAGAGAACAGACTTACATGATTTGCTGGTTCTGCAGCGCCTGGATACGGACTTCCAGTGGCGGGTGCGACATGAACAGCTTGGCCAGGCTGAAGCCTTCCAGCTTGCCGGTAGTGATGGCCAGCGCGGTCATCTCGGCAGGCATCTGGTCAGGCAGTTCATGCTCGGCCTGCAGGCGGCGCAGGGCGTTGATCATGGACTGACGACCTGCCAGTTCAGCACCGGCGATGTCGGCCTTGAACTCGCGGCGACGCGAGAACCACATGACGATGGTGGAGGCGAGAATGCCCAGCACCAGGTCGGCGATCAAGCTGGTCACAAAATAGGCGATGCCGGGGCCATCTTCGTTCTTGAACACAACGCGGTCGACAAAGTTGCCGACGACGCGGGAAAGGAACATGACGAAGGTGTTCACCACGCCCTGGATAAGGGAGAGGGTAACCATGTCACCGTTGGCCACGTGGCCGATCTCGTGACCCAGTACGGCCTTCACTTCATCACGGCTCATGCGTTGCAGCAGGCCGGTCGATACGGCGACCAGAGCGGCATTCTTGTTCCAGCCGGTCGCAAACGCGTTGGACTGGTAGCTGGGGAAGATACCGACTTCAGGCATCTTGATGCCAGCCTTGGTGGACAGTTCCTGCACGGTGGCCACCAGCCAGCGTTCCTCTTCGGTACGCGGATTTTCGATCAGTTGCGTGCCAGTGCTGCGTTTGGCCATCCACTTGGAAATGAACAGGGAGAACAGGGAACCCACCATGCCAAAGACAAAGCACATGATGAGCAGATTGCCCAGTTGCAGGGTGTTGCCGGCGCCGTGGGAAGAACCGACACCCAGAATGCTGAGCACAATGCCGGCGACGACGACAATGGCAAGGTTGGTCAGCAGGAACAACGCGATGCGTAACATGGACTTCAGTACTCCCTTGATTTGCTATTAAAGCGACAGAGAGGAAATTAGGGCCGGCATGTCCCCATTTCAAGCAGACAATTGTGTATGGATGGTGAACAGGGCATCGCGGTGATGCCCTGTTCTCGCCTGCCGCAGGGTGCTCAGGCGGTGCCGTGGCGCTGGCGGTAACTCTCCAGGAAACGTGCCAGGCGGGTGATGGCTTCTTTCAGGTCTTCCTTGTTGGGAAGGAAGACGACGCGGAAGTGATCAGGCTTCGGCCAGTTGAAGCCAGTGCCCTGGACCAGCAGCACCTTCTCGGCGCGCAGCAGCTCCAGGATGAACTGCTGATCATCCGTGATCGGGTAGACCTTCGGGTCCAGGCGCGGGAACAGGTACAGCGCGCCTTCAGGCTTGACGCAGCTCACGCCGGGAATGGCATTCAGCATCTCCACGGCGAGGTTGCGCTGCTCATAGAGCCGTCCGCCCGGGCGGATCAGGTCGTTGATGCTCTGATAACCCCCCAGTGCCGTCTGGATGGCGTACTGCGCCTGCACATTGGCACACAGGCGCATGGAGGCCAGCATGTCCAGTCCTTCTATATAGTCCTTCGCGATGGCCTTGTTGCCACTCACCATCAGCCAGCCGGAGCGGAAGCCGGCCACGCGATAGGACTTGGACAGGCCATTGAAGGTGATGCAGAGCAGATCCGGGGCGAGGGTGGCCAGGCAGGTGTGCTCGACCTCGTCGTACAGGATCTTGTCGTAGATCTCGTCGGCGAACAGGGTCAGGTTGTGCTTGCGGGCCAGGGCGACGATCTTTTCCAGCACCGGCTT
>CAYGBB010000520.1:1307-1743 GCA_964347985.1 uncultured Moraxellaceae bacterium | reverse complement strand
TTGACTTCAATGCCGGCTTTCTTCTGCTTCTGTTCAGTCACGATGCGCAGCACCTTGCCAGCCTGGGCGCCGCCCATGACTGCTGTGCGCGAATTTGGCCAGGCAAAGATAAAGTGGGGATCGAGGCCGCGGCCACACATGGCATAGTTGCCGGCACCGTAGGAGCCACCTACCACCAGCGATATTTTTGGCACACGTGCATTGGCGACAGCCTGTATCATCTTGGAGCCGTGCTTGATCACGCCGTTCTGCTCGGAATCCGTGCCCACCATGAAGCCGGTGGTGTTGTGCAGGAACAGCAGCGGACGCTGTGTCTGGTCGCAGAGCTGGATGAACTGCGAGGCCTTGGCAGCGCCTTGCGGGGTGATCGGGCCGTTGTTGGTGATGATGCCGATGGGAAAGCCGCCGACGCGGGCCCAGCCGCACACGGTCTGGC
>CAYGBB010000520.1:834-1297 GCA_964347985.1 uncultured Moraxellaceae bacterium | reverse complement strand
CGTACTCGTTCTTGAATTCGAGGAAGTCGGAGGCATCGACCAGACGGGCAATGATTTCCTTCATGTCGAACGGCTTTTTGGTGTCGGCGGGCACCAGTCCCAGCAATTCTTCTGCCGGGTAGAGCGGCTCTTCGAAAGCACGCTGTATGCAGGGCGTGGTTTCTTTCCAGTTCAGCATGCCCACGACATCACGGATCATGCGGATGCCATCGGCATCGTTTTCTGCCAGATATTCAGCGGTGCCTGCGACCTGCGCATGCATTTCGGCGCCCCCGAGCTGTTCTTCGGTAGCCACTTCTCCCGTGGCTGCAAACAGCAGGGGTGGGCCTGCGAGGAACATCTGTGAGCGCTTGCGGATCACCACGACATAATCGGACAGGCCGGGCTGATAGGCACCCCCTGCGGTGGCATTGCCATGCACGACCGACAGCAGCGGAATACCGGCTGCAGAGAGGCGGGCCTC
>CAYGBB010000520.1:0-824 GCA_964347985.1 uncultured Moraxellaceae bacterium | reverse complement strand
GTTGCTGGCTGTCACCAGGCAACGTACACCGTTGACAAAGCCGATGCCGGCAATGATGCCACCGCCGGCATCCGAGCCGTCCTTGTCATCGTGCATCTGGTAGCCGGCAAGGCCGCACAGCTCGATAAAAGGCGAGCCCGGGTCCAGCAGGAGCTGGATACGCTCATGCGGCAGTACCTGGCCACGCTTGTCGAATTTCGGCTTGGCTTCGTAGGATTTGTCCACGACCTTTTGCTGGATGCCGCGCATTTCCGCGACGGTTTTTTCCAGCGCTTCGCGATTGGCCAGAAACTCGGCACTGTTGCGGTCAATGGTGGATTCGATGATCGCCATTATTCATTTTCCTTCAGGACGTCAGGAATGAAGGCCCGGTGAAAACCGTTGAACGGTTCGTTGTTCTTTGCTGGCTGCAGATCGAACAGGCGTGTGCCCAGTGACGCGGCACCATCAATACGAATGGTCTGACCCGACACAAAGGCTGCAGCGGGCGAGAGCAGGAAGCAGGTCACGCTGGAGACTTCGGATTCGGTGCCCATGCGCTTCAGTGGCACCTTGTCGGCAAGCTTGGGAATGAGGGCGCGGAAGGCACCCTGATAGGTGTCCATGCCGGATGACATGATCCAGCCCGGGGCAACGGCGTTGACGCGCACGCCGGACTGAGCCCATTCCACTGATGCGGTCTTGGTGAGGTTGTCGACGCCGGCACGTGCGGCCCCGGAGTGCCCCATGCCCGGCATGCCGCCCCACATGTCGGCTGTCATGTTCACAATGCTGCCACCGTGATCGGCCATCCACTGGTTATACGCTTCGCGCATCATCAGGAA
>CAYGBB010000519.1:0-1755 GCA_964347985.1 uncultured Moraxellaceae bacterium | reverse complement strand
CTACTGGAGCCATGGCCGCGCCAAGTGCGAGATCGCCATCGTGAAGGGCAAGCAACTGCACGACAAGCGCGAGACCGAGAAGCAGCGCGACTGGGACCGGGAAAAGCACCGGGTGCTGCGCAATCGCTGAGTCCGGCCTTTCTCCAGACGCACCGCTCCATTATTGATTGCTCCTGCTAACGCCGCTACTACCGTTACCGGTAGTAGCGGCCCGGTAACACCCCCTGTTACCCGATGTAGCATATGGTATACAAACCGTATCCTGTGTCATCTCGCGCCATGCGCTGACTTCGTACGTCAGCACGCCAGCCTGCTGACCCCACCATTCATCCCCCTCCCTCTGCCGCTCGTCTGGCACGTTGCTTGCTCACACCCCTGCAACCCGGCACGCAGTGGCTCACGGAATCGAGTCGTGCACAGGCCCCCATAACAACAGAACAAGGGATTGCCTTCATGAAACTCGCTTCCGCACTGCTGCCGCTTTTGCTTGCCCTGCCTTTCTCTGCCGCCACCCAGGCGGCCGACACCTATACCCAGACCAAGTACCCGGTCGTGCTGGCCCATGGCATGTTCGGCTGGGACAAGATGGCCGGCCTGATTGACTACTGGTATCGCATTCCGCAAACCCTGAGCAACGGCGGCACCAAGGTCTACACCACCCAGGTGGGCGGACTGGAAAGCTCCGAGGCACGTGGAGAGCAGCTGGTCACCCAGGTGCAGACCATTCTGGCCATTTCCGGTGCACAGAAGGTCAACCTCATCGGCCACAGCCATGGCGGCCACTCGGTTCGTTATGTGGCCGGCACCATCCCGCAGAGCGTGGCATCGGTAACGACCGTGGGCACTCCTGCTCAGGGCTCGGCAGTAGCCGACCTCATCCTGGGCGTGGATGCCGTGTCACCCGCACTGGGCACGCTGGCCGTGACAGTGCTGAACAGCATGAATGACCTGCTCAAGCTGCTGACCGGCGACAAGACCATCTCCGACGCCAAGGACAGCCTGTACTCGCTCTCGACCAAGGGCTCGGCCGAATTCACCGCCCGCTTTCCGCAGGGCATGCCGACCACCGCCTGCGGCCAGGGTGCCGCCAGCGTGAACGGCGTGCGCTATTACTCCTGGGGCAGCACCAGTGTGAAGACCAATGCGCTGGACCCGGTCGACATCCTGTTCAGCATCACCACCCTGGCCTTCATGGGGGCACCGAATGACGGCATGGTGGGCAAATGCAGCAGTCATGTTGGTGTGGTCATTCGTGATGATTACAAGATGAATCACTTTGACCAGGTGAACCAGTTTTTCGGCCTGCGTGACATCTTTGGTACCGATCCGCTCAGCCTCTTCCGTCAGCAGGGCAACCGCCTGAAGACTGCCGGTCTCTGAGCGGCGGGCACCATTAAAAAGAGCGCCGGTTGGCGCTCTTTTTAGTTCCGCAGCATCCTGTTATCCAGTGCCGTCAGCCGCGCAACCGCTTCAGCAGGGCATCGGCAGCAATCTCGCTTTGCACGCGCAGTACCTGCCGCTCATCCCCGTTGGCATCGTAAAAAAGCATGGCCGGCGGGCCGTAAAGCTTCAGGCGCTCCAGCAAGGCGCGCTGGGCTGGCGTATTTTCAGACAGGTCCAGCTGCAGGCGACGCATCGGGGCCAGCGCCCGAACCACACCGGCATCCCGGAACGTCGTGCGCGCCATGTCCTGGCAGGCCCCACACCAGTCCGCATAGACATCCACTACCGCCGTCTGGCCGGCACGCGTTGCCG
>CAYGBB010000518.1:0-1759 GCA_964347985.1 uncultured Moraxellaceae bacterium | reverse complement strand
GGTGCGTCGCTATAGCCGTCAGGCACGCCATTGGTATAAGTGGCGTTATAGCCTGCAAACCAGTTAAACCCTGTTGCTAGCTTGTAGGTGTAAGGGTTAACGGGTCTGGCAAAGTTAACATCCGTAGGCTTGGTGATGTCCATGTCGCTTGAGCCATAAATCTCGTCATCTCCTGCTCCGCCATTCAGGGTGTCTTTGCCTAATCCACCTTGTATTGCATCACCACCAATACCGCCTTCAATGTAGTCGTCGCCTGCCATTCCAGAGAGTGCGTCATCCCCGCCTTTGCCATCGATCACGTCATTGCCTGCCGTGCCGCTGATGAGGTCTAACGCATTCGCTTCGCCATCAGGTGAGCTTGTGTCGGGGGTGTAGTTGCCATCCGTCATCACATAACTGTCATCAGTGGTGTCCGGGGTGCCGTGGGTGTCGATGGCTTTCTTGAAGTCGCCGGTGTGCGTGGCGGCGGGGGGTGTGGGGGTGCTGTCTTGCAGGCTGATGCCGAGGTTTCTGGCTTCGGACCAGTCGCTCACGACGATGCGGTTGGGATCGTTCTCTTTAAGGATGGCGAGGCTGTTGCCGCCATTGAGTTTGACGAAGGTATGGGCGGTGGTATAGTTTTGATAAATGCTTTCAAACTTTTGGATGGCGGTGTTGAGGGTTTGACCATCCACCGTAATCGTGCCGCTGCCATCGCTGTCGGTGATGATGTCGGTGCCGTAGCTGCCGGTGAAGGCGTAGGTGTCGTTGCCTTCGCCTCCTTTTAGGATGTCGTTGCCGGTGCCGCCGTCGAGCGTGTCGTCGCCTTGGCCGCCTAGCAGGAGGTCTGCGCCGTCGCCACCATTAAGGTTGTCCGCACCTGCTCCGCCGAGCAGGGTGTCGTTGCCCAGGCCACCTTGGAGGGTGTCGGCTCCCATACTGCCTTCGAGATAGTCGTTGCCGTCGCCGCCCACCAGAACGTCATCGCCCGCGCCGCCATAAAGGTGGTCTTCAACACCACCCCCAGCGTAGGTGTCGTTACCGTCCCCGCCGAAGTAGTAGCGGTGTATGTTGGCATAAGGCGTGGCTGGCAAAAAACCCTGGGCTATTTTGTAGCCACTCGCCACGTCTTCGAAATAAGTGGGCTCGTTTTGGAATGCATGGTTGTTTGAATCGAAAACAACATTGGTGTCAACCGGGTTCTTATCCTGAGTGCTGAACCAGAGCTTTCTTTCCAGAAACGCGGAGCGATCTGTCAAGTATTGTTCCGTGAGCACGCCTGTTCCGGTGCTGGGTTCATAAAGTTCCAGTGCGCCGCCGGTATTGAAGGCGGCGTAGTCCACGCCTACCAGAACAAAGGGGTTGAGTGCCACAAGTGCATAACGGGCAGCCAGTCCTTGAGCATTGTTATTCCCGGCCACTGTCACCATGTCGCTGGCAGTCAAACCAGCGAGTACTGTCAGTTGTGCCGTGCCTGCCAGTGCAGTGTAGCGGGCATTGCCCATCAGACTATAGAGATTGGTGTAGAAAGCATTCCGGTCGTCGATTACAGTTTGCGTTGTGCCTGGGCCAAGCAGAATCACCCGCAGTGCATCAAGCGCCGATTCAAAAGTCAGGTTCATGATGGCGCCCGATGCATCCACCAGCGCATTGAGTTTGTCTTGTGTCAGGCCCGGTACCAATTGCGCATAGAGTGACTGAACGGCCAAGGCATCGGTCAGGCGCACAACGCTGTGGTTGGCTAAGCCCGCACCCGATGCGGCTTCGGTCTGAATAGAAA
>CAYGBB010000517.1:0-1766 GCA_964347985.1 uncultured Moraxellaceae bacterium | reverse complement strand
TCATGGCGCCGTGAGCGTCATCCAGTTTGAAGTGATGCCACGTCCGCCGGTTGAAGAAAACCGTCCGCTGACCTGGCCGTACTGGCCGCTGAAGCTGCGCACCTCCTCCAGCCATGAAGAAGGCTGCGAGCGCGAGTTTGCCATCTCCACCAAGGAGTTCATTGGTGAAAACGGCAAGGTTACCGGTGTGAAGACCGTGCGCGTCGAGTTCAAGGACGGCAAGTTCAGTGAAGTCCCCGGCACCGAGCAGGTGCTCAAGGCTGATCTGGTGCTGCTGGCCATGGGCTTTGTCAGCCCGGTCGAGACCATTCTCGCCGGCTTCGGTATCGACAAGGATGCCCGCGGCAATGCCAAAGCGACCACCGAAGACGACGGCGGTTACCGCACCAATGTCGACAAGGTATTTGCTGCCGGCGACATGCGCCGTGGCCAGTCCCTGGTGGTGTGGGCCATTCGCGAAGGCCGTCAGGCGGCCCGTGCTGTGGACCAGTACCTGATGGGTACTACCACGCTGCCGCGCTGATCGGCTTGCTGTACCAGAAAAGACCCGGGACCTCCCGGGTCTTTTTTTGTCCGGAACTCATCTTCTGCGACTCGCTTTTGCTGTCATCCCTCCGTCATCGCACTGTCGCATCATGACGCTACCGCCCCCCTGCTCATGACCGGCCATGTCCTCACCTCTTGTACGCTTTCCCGAACTGCACATGCTGAACACGCTGCTGGAGAGTGGCTCGCCCTGGCTGCGTGCCGAGACGGTTGCAACCGTGACCGTGCAGGACGACGTGCTGCCCATCTGGTGTCTGGAAATGGGCAATACGTCACCCGATGTTCCTGCCATCGGATTTTTTGGCGGCGTACATGGCATGGAGCGGATCGGCACCCAGGTGTTGATGGCCTGGCTGCAAACCATGATCGAGCGACTGCAGTGGGACGAGCACTACGCCACCTTGCTGGACAAGGTCAGACTGGTATTCGTGCCGATGGTGAATCCGGGCGGACTGCTGCTCAGCACTCGTGCCAATCCGGCGGGAGTGGACCTGATGCGCAGTGCACCCCAGGATGCCAGTGGCCGGGTTCCCCTGCTGGTCGGTGGCCATCGTCTGGGTCCGCAACTGCCCTGGTACCGCGGGCGCATTGGCGACGACATGCCGGTCGAGGCTGATGCGCTGTTTCGTGTCGTGCGCGAACGCCTGCACACCCACCCCTTCTCGATGGCGATGGACTGCCACTCCGGCTTTGGCTTTCGTGACCGCATCTGGTTTCCCTATGCACGCAGCACCGAGCCGGCACCAAACCTGCCCGACGCCTTTGCCCTGCGGACACTGTTCAATCGCACCTACCCCAATCACAGCTTCTACATCATGGAACCACAGTCGGTGAGCTACACAACGCACGGTGATTTGTGGGACTTCCTGTACGACGAGTATCTGGCCACACATGCGGGTACTTTCCTGCCGTTCACGCTGGAAATGGGCTCATGGCTGTGGATGAAGAAAAACCCGCGACAGCTTTTTTCATGGTTCGGCCATTTCAATCCGATTCTGCCGCACCGGCTGGAGCGTGTCCTGCGCCGCCACATCATGCTGTTTGATTTCCTGATCGAGGCGGCCTGTGCCCATGAAAAATGGGTACCACAAGGTGAACTGCGCAAAATGTATCGGCATCAGGCACTGGTGCGCTGGTACAGGAGCTGAAATGAAAAAACCCGGAAATTCCCGGGTCTTTTCTGGCGTGATTGCGGCAGCGCATTACACGAAACACTGCCC
>CAYGBB010000516.1:0-1767 GCA_964347985.1 uncultured Moraxellaceae bacterium | reverse complement strand
GGGCAGACACTCACGCAGTTCATGATGCCGCGGCAGCGAAATACGCTGAAGGGATCATCCAGCTTGCCCAAGCGCTCTGCAGTTGCCGTATCACGGCTGTCCACCAGAAAGCGGTAAGCCTGGATGAGTGCCGACGGACCCAGGAACTTCTCGGGATTCCACCAAAATGACGGGCAGCTGGTTGAGCAGCAGGCACACAGGATGCACTCGTACAGACCATCCAGCTTTTCACGATCTTCCGGCGACTGCAGGCGCTCCTTGGCAGGGGCCGGCGTATTGTTCACCAGATACGGCTGCACTTTCTCGTACTGGTTATAGAACATGCCCATGTCCACAACAAGGTCACGAATCACTGGCAGACCGGGCAAGGGGCGAATCACGACCTTCTTCGGCAGTGTCTTCATGTTGACCAGACAGGCCAGGCCATTCTTGCCGTTGATGTTCATGCCATCCGAACCACAGATGCCTTCACGGCAGGAGCGACGGAAGCTCAGGCTTTCGTCAACCTGCTTCAGCTTGATCAGCGCATCCAGCAGCATGCGCTCGGAACCGTCAAGCGTAAGCTCATAGGTCTGCATGTAGGGCGCTTCGTCCTTGTCCGGATCGTAGCGGTAAACTTCAAAAATACGCACGTCACTCATGGTGTGCCTCTTCAATTCTTTGTCAGAGGGACGGGGGTCAAGCCCCGTCCTTCAACCCCATCCCTCAGGATGAAAATGCCTTAGAAGGTACGTGGCTTCGGCGGAACGGATTCCACTGTCAGCGGCTTCAGCTTGACCGGTTTGTAGTCAAGACGGTTGCCTTCCTTGTACCAGAGCGAGTGACGCATCCACTCCTTGTCATTACGACCCAGCGGGCACTCGGGGTCATCTACCGGGCGCTCGTAGTCGACGACCGTGTGCGCACCACGGCACTCCTTTCGGGCCGCTGCCGAGATAATGGTGGCCTTGGCGGCTTCGATCAGGTTTTCCAGCTCCAGCGCCTCAATGCGACCGGTATTAAACACCTTGGACTTGTCTTTCAGGTGCACATTGCCAATGCGCTTTTCAATCTCGAGGATCTTCTGGACGCCTTCATCCAGCAGCGCCTGGGTACGGAACACGCCGGCATGGGTCTGCATGGCGCGACGCATGTCATTGGCAACATCCTGGCCATATTCGCCGGAGGTAGAGTTGTCGAGACGGGCAATACGGGCCAGTGTCTTGTCCAGGGCATCCTTGGGCAGTGACTTCTGCGCAGCCGGGGCACTGGCAACGGTCTCGATGATGTGGTCACCGGCTGCCTTGCCAAACACGATAAGGTCGAGCAGCGAATTGGTGCCAAGGCGGTTGGCGCCATGCACCGACACGCAGGAGCACTCGCCAATGGCATAGAAGCCGTTGACCACGGCATTCGGGTTGCCATCCTTCGGCGCCACCACCTGACCATTGATATTGGTCGGAATACCACCCATCTGGTAGTGAATGGTCGGCACCACCGGAATCGGTTCCTTGGTGCAGTCCACATTGGCGAAGTTCTTGCCGATTTCGTACACAGACGGCAGACGCTTGTGAATGGTCTCGGCGCCCAGGTGAGTCAGGTCGAGCACCACGTAATCGCCATTGGGACCACAGCCACGACCTTCCTTGATTTCCTGGTCCATGGAACGGGACACGAAGTCACGCGGTGCCAGATCTTTCAGGTTGGGCGCGTAGCGCTCCATGAAACGTTCACCGTTCTTGTTGCGCAGCAAGCCGCCTTCACCACGGCAACCCTCTGTCAGCAGCA
>CAYGBB010000515.1:0-1773 GCA_964347985.1 uncultured Moraxellaceae bacterium | reverse complement strand
CGCCTGTCGATGGAGGGTGATACCGAACTGGGCCTGGTGGTAAAAAATGCCTTGGACGCCATGGAAATGCCCGTGCTCGATTTGCAACGGTGGGCTCCCAGCAAGGTTTTAGCCCGTTTCCTACCCGGGCGCACGGCCGCTGCGCCTACGCCCCACGCGGATCACAAAGTCCCAGGAGGCCCCGCTTGACTGAAGAGGTCGCCAGCAGGCCTTTGGTGTATGCGTGTTCGGGCTGCTCCAGCGCCGCCCAACTGGCCAACCAGGTGGCCTTGCGGCTAGACCGTTCGGGCGACGCCGAGATGTCCTGTATTGCCGGCGTGGGCGGGGATGTGCCCCATTTGATGAAAATTGCACTCTCGGGTCGGCCCATCATCGCGCTGGATGGCTGCCCGCTGGTGTGTGTACACAGCAGCCTGGCGCGCCACAACATTACCCCAGCGCGGCACTACCAGTTGCAGCAATACGGGGTCAAAAAGCGCAAACACGAAGATTTTGATGCCGAGCAGGCTGCCATGGTGCTGGCGCAGGTGCAGGCCGATTTGATTGCCGAGCCGCTGGGAACATCCCTCATGGGTACGCCTGCGTGTACGACGCTTGAGGGCGGCTGCCAGACCGAGCAACATGTGCGCAATGGCAGTACCGCTTGCGCATGAACGCCGCGCCATTTACCCAGTCAGCGACAGCAACAGCAGTTGCGGCACGCCGCATCATCGTCGCCATTTCCGGTGCCAGTGGTGCGGTTTACGGCGTGCGCTTGCTCCAAGCCTTGCGTGCAGCGCCGGGTGTGCAAACCCATCTGGTGGTGTCCGATGCGGGCTGGCGCAATGTGGCGCAAGAGCAGGGGCTGACCCGAACCGAAGTTGAAGCACTGGCCCACCAAGTGCACGATGTGCGCAACGTGGGTGCAGCAATAGCCAGCGGTTCGTTCCAATGCAGCGGCATGGTGATTGCGCCATGCTCCATGCGCACGCTGGCGGCCGTGACCCACGGTCTGGCCGACAATTTGCTCGCCCGCGCCGCCGATGTCATGCTCAAAGAGCGCCGCCGTTTGGTGTTGATGGTGCGCGAGTCGCCGCTGAGTCTGATTCACCTGCGCAACATGGTCAGCGCCACCGAGGCCGGTGCCATCATCTGTCCGCCCATGCCGGCCTTCTATCTGCGCCCGCAAACCGTGGCCGACGTAGTCGATGCCAGCGTGGCCCGGGTATTGGACTTGTTGGAAGTGCCGCACGACCTGGCCGCGCGCTGGGACGGGCAAGGTGAGTCATGAGTTACCACGACCTGCGCGACTTTATGGTGCAACTGGAACAGGCGGGCGAACTGCGCCGCGTGGCCGAGAGCGTTTCGCCCCATTTGGAGATGACCGTCCTGTGCGACCGCGTGCTGCGCGCCAACGGCCCGGCCATTCTGTTTGAAAACCCCACGGGTCACAGCATGCCGGTGCTGGGCAATTTGTTTGGCACACCCGAGCGTGTGGCCCGTGCGATGGGCGTGTCAGACCTCAAAGGCCTGCGCCCGTTTGGCGAGCTATTGGCCTCGCTGAAAGAGCCGGAAGCACCCAAAGGCTTCAAGGAAATGGTGGGCATGCGCAGCCTGCTCAAAACCCTGTGGAACATGGCACCCAAGGAGTTGCGCTCGGCCCCTTGCCAGGAGGTGGTGTGGGAGGGCAACGATGTGGACCTGTACCGCCTGCCCATCCAGCACTGCTGGCCGGGCGACGTGGCACCGCTGATCACCTGGGGCCTGGTCATCACGCAAGGGCCCAACAAGCCG
>CAYGBB010000514.1:0-1775 GCA_964347985.1 uncultured Moraxellaceae bacterium | reverse complement strand
CGGCGGCCAGTTTGGGGATTTCCGGGGTGTAGCGGTCGATGCTGGGCATCAGGGTGCGCGAAAACTGGATGGCGCCGGGGCCGTTCTCGGCCTTGTCGATATGGCTCTCGATCGACTGCTTCTGCTGCGTCATGGTGAAGGTGCTGTAGTCCCCCTGATCCTTCACCAGCCCTTTTTCATAAGCCATGTACGATGCCGCCAGAATGGTGTGCGCACCAAACAGGCAGGGGCCCTTGCTATTGAAGACGCTGGCAGGCTCGGCCTTGGCGGCGGTGTCGATAAACACTGTCTCGGTCTGATGGAATTCGCTGGCAATGGCCTGCTTGTGCGCATCGGAAAGTTTTTGGCCGTTAAGCAGCACCACCGGAATCTGGATGCCCTGGAACGGTGAATCGGCAAAAACATCGAGCAGTGAGTATGCAAGCGCCATGATTTCCATCCTTTGTTATTGGTGTTGGTCCTGTGGCTACCAGGCCCCCTTCTCTTCCGACTGTACCAGTCCTGTGCCGGGCGTAAACACTTACCCCATCCAGCGTTGCACCATCGCCCGCAAATCATTCACGCGCACCGGCTTGGGCAGGTAGTCGTCCATGCCAGCCTCCAGACAGCGCTCACGATCACCCTTGAGGGCGCTGGCGGTCATGGCAATGATGGGCACGTGCCGGCCCTGCGCTTCGTGGGCGCGGATGTGGCGGCAGGCGTCGAAGCCGTCCATTTCCGGCATGTGGCAATCGAGGATGATCAGGTCATAGGGCAGCCGCTTCACTGCTTCGACCGCTTCCTTGCCGTTGCCGACGATGTCGACGCGGCAACCGAGGCGCTTGAGAATCTCCGCGGCCACCAGCTGGTTGACGGCATTGTCTTCGGCAATGAGCACGCGACCGCGCAAGGGGGTGTCGCTGTCGGGGGGCAAGATAGCCGCATCAGCCTCGGCCTGTTCTTCCTGGGCGGCGGCAGGCAGCGCGTCGAACGGCACCTGCAGCCAGAAGGTACTGCCCTGCCCCGGTGTGCTGCTGACGCCGATCTGCCCACCCATGAGTTCGGCCAGGCGGCGGGAAATGGACAAGCCGAGACCGGTGCCGCCGTACTGGCGTGTGGTGGATACGTCGCCCTGTGAAAAGGGCTGGAACAACCGGGCCTGGGTGGTGGCATCCATACCGGGGCCGGTATCGCTGACCTCGAAACGCAACACCACCTTGTCGTCGTCTTGCGTAACCATGCGGGTGTGCAGGCTCACCTGACCGTGCTCGGTGAATTTGACGGCGTTACCGAGCAGATTGGTGAGAATCTGCCGCAGTCGCGCGGGATCGCCACGCACGCCGGCGGGCAACTCGGGCGAGAGCTCGACGTGCAGGGTCAGGCCCTTCTCGCTGGCCCGTTCGCGATGCACATCGATGATCTCTTTGCTGAGCCGGGCCGGACTGAAGGGCAGTGGCTCCAGCTCAAGGCGACCGGCTTCGATCTTGGAAAAATCCAGAATGTCGTTGATGAGGTAGAGCAGGTTTTCGCCGGAAAGGCGGGCCAGCTCCACGTAGCGGCGCTGGTCGTCATTGAGGACCGTGTCGCGCAGCAAGCCATTAAGCCCGATGACCCCGTTGAGCGGGGTGCGGATCTCGTGGCTCATGGTGGCTAGGAAGTCGGACTTGGCGCGATTGGCGGCCTCGGCGGCAAAACGGGCCTGCTCTGCATCCTCCCGCGCTTTATCCAGCGTTTGCAGGTGCTTGTCGCTGGCACTGCGCGCGGCCATGCCAAAGCCCAGGCAACAGAGCGTAACG
>CAYGBB010000513.1:0-1777 GCA_964347985.1 uncultured Moraxellaceae bacterium | reverse complement strand
TAACATCGAAAATACCGTTGTTATCGCGATTGTTGTCGGCATGATCGCCGGATTTTTCTTGCGCGCCATTTTCGGGCGCATGATTGGCGGCCTGTCGGGGGGAGGCATCGCCCTGGCACTCGCCCTGATCCTGGGTGCCGCCATTGGTACTGCCCTGATGGCAGCGCTGTTTGTGACCTTTGGCGCCGGCATGGCCGGTGACGGTCGCCGGTTCGGTGGCGGTATGGGCCGCGGCGGCTTTGGTGGCGGCAGCTTCGGGGGTGGTGGTTTTGGCGGAGGCGGCGGATTTTCTGGTGGCGGCGGTGGCTTCGGGGGCGGCGGCGCCTCTGGAGACTGGTAGGCGCTTTACCCTTTTCACGTTCCGGCCTCGAACAGCAAATCAATGACCATGCAGTCCCTGTCCGACCAACCCTACCGCTTTAGCGACAAGTGGTGACAGGGCATTCCTCTCTCCCTATACTGCCGCCGCCCCGAGGGTAGCAACGCCTCCATTTGCAGCAGGCAGACACGCAACCGCCACCCCCGACCCCCGAATGCCGCGCAGGCATTTCTACAATTCTGACCGAGCAAGGACCGGCTCCCATGAACATTTCACGCTCTTTGTGTGCATCCCTGATCATTGCATCACTGACGGCCTGTGGTGGCGGTGGCGGCGGTGACAGCTCGCCTCCCCCTGCATCCGTTGCACCTCCAGACGACACGGCATCCTTTGTCGGCGCCGTTGTCAGCCCTACCTCCATGTTTGCCACCCAACAGGATGTAACGCTCACCATCAGCGGCGCCAGCAATCTGCTTACCGGCCTGAGCAGCTCACTGATAGTGAAACTGAATGGCACCGCGTGCGGGTACGCCAGCATTGACTACCCGGCCGGCACCAGCCTCACGGTATCGTGTGATGCGCCGGCCACTCCCGGCACTGCCACACTGCAGTTCTTCGTCGGCACAACCGAGTTGAGCAGCAGCGGAATCACCGTCAGCGTCATTGATCCCGACACACAGCCGGCGCCAGCCTTCACCACGCCGACTCTCACGGGCTCCGCCACATGGGGCCAGTCCAATGCCACCATCCTTGTGACCGGAGGACAGAATCTTTTCGGGCGCACCTTCTCGGCCACCGTTGACGGTAATCCCTGCTACAGTGCCGTCGCAGACACCATCGACCTCTCGCGCCTTAAACTGCGGTGCAACACCCCGCCCGGCGGCAGCGGCTCCACACCCGTCAAGGTGGTCGTCAAGCATGAAGGCAACGACCTGACGGCAGGCGGGATCTCCCATACCTTCGCCACCTGCGCGGCCTCCGGCATCAGCTTTGATGGTGTCACCCTGCCGCGCCTGTGCAATGCCGATGCGGGATCGCTGGCAGCCAAGCGCATCGACACCATTGGCATCTGGAAAGACACCTTCGGCAACCCGATGCTGCTCGCCCCCACCGGACGCTTTCTTGCCGCCCAGCTCATCGGTTTTCGGGGTGGCGACATCGCCTTCAGCAACGGCACCTGGCAGATGTCCAATGCCGAGTATCTGTCCTCATCCGCGTCGACCAGCAACCTGAATGGCACGCACGTACCGTTTGTCACGATTGACGCCAGCGAAGGCACTTTCGATTTTGATAACTACGATCCAGCCAACGCTCTGGCTGTGAACCAGGGCTCGCTGACCGGCCAATGGGGCAACAGTGGCACCCCACTGAGCCTGACAATCGCCGCCAATGGCGACTTTACCGGCACCACCAGCGGCACCGATTTAGGCACCTGCTCGCTGACCGGCTCCATCAAAG
>CAYGBB010000512.1:0-1779 GCA_964347985.1 uncultured Moraxellaceae bacterium | reverse complement strand
GCGCAGGATGGGCACCACCAGACCACGATCCGACGACACCGCCACGCCCACATCATAAAAACCGTGGTACACAATATCGTTGCCATCAATCGAGGCATTCACTGCCGGGAATCGCTTCAGGGCTTCAATCGCGGCCTTCAGGAAGAACGACATGAAGCCGAGACGCACACCATGCACCTTCTCGAATTTGTCGGCGTACTGCTTGCGCAAGTCCATCACCGGTTTCATGTTCACTTCATTGAATGTGGTGAGCATTGCAGTGGACTGCTTGGCTTCCAGCAGGCGCTCAGCCACCTTGGCACGCAGTCGCGTCATGGGCACACGCTTCTCGACACGGTCCCCCACAGCAACAGCAATCGCCTGAGCCACAGGCGCCGGTGCAGCCGCCAGTGCGACTGCGGGTGCTGCGGCAGGCTTCTTCAGATAAGCGTCAACGTCTTCCTTGGTCAGCCGCCCGCCCTTGCCCGTACCGGAAATTTTGGCCGGATCCAGGTTATGTTCGGCAATCAGCTTGCGTACAGCCGGGCTCAGCGCATCATCCGTTGCAACAACCGGTTCTGCAGCTGTTACAGGAGCAGCGGGAGCAGCAGCCGGAGCGGCGGCAGCAGCAGCCCCAGCCTCAAACAGCGCCAGCACTTCCTGTGACAGCACAGTATCGCCTTCATTTTTCAGTACCTTGGAGATCACTCCGTCAGCCGGAGCAACCACCTCAAGTACGACTTTGTCAGTTTCAATATCAACAATCAGTTCATCACGCGCGACGGCTTCACCGGGCTTCTTGTGCCAGGTAGCAACGGTGCCGTCTGCAACGGATTCAGGGAAAACCGGTGCCTTGATTTCGAGGGCCATGTTCTGAAATTCCTTGTGTCGATTTATCGTTTTCAGGGCTTGAAAGCATCTTCAACCAGTGCCGCTTGCTCCTTGGCGTGGAGATACACAGATCCACATGCAGGAGCAGCTGCCGGCAAGCGGCCAACAAAGCGGGTACGAACCTTTTCATTCCACGCGCGCACCACACTGTGAATGTGGTGCTGCGAGCAGTACCAGGCACCCTGGTTCATCGGTTCTTCCTGACACCACACAATGGACCCGGCCTTCGTGTAGGGGGCCAACGCCTCGGCCAGCTTCTTTTCCGGGAAAGGATAAAGCTGCTCGATACGGATAATGGCAACATCATCCCGTTTCTGTTCACGCCGTTTTTCCAGCAGATCGTAGTACACCTTGCCACCACACAGGATGACATGGGTAACGTCGGCCGGTTTGATCGCATCAATCTCGGGAATCACGGTCTGGAACTGGCCGTTGGCCAGATCCTCAAGCGTGCTGACCGCCAGTTTGTGACGCAGCAGACTCTTGGGTGACATGATCACGAGCGGCTTACGCAAAGGGCGTACCACCTGACGACGCAGCAGATGAAAAATCTGCGCAGGCGTCGTTGGCGTACACACCTGCATATTATGCTCGGCACACAACTGCAAGAAACGTTCCAGTCGTGCAGATGAATGCTCCGGCCCCTGCCCTTCAAATCCGTGCGGCAACAACAATGTCAGGCCACACAGGCGCTCCCACTTGGTTTCACCCGAGGAGATGAACTGGTCAATCACCACCTGGGCGCCATTGGCAAAGTCACCAAACTGGGCTTCCCAGATGATCAACGACTTGGGCGTGGTAGTGGCATAACCATATTCAAACGCCAGCACAGCCTCTTCAGACAACAGCGAGTCATAAATTTCAAACTCGGGCTGCTGGGGATCAATGTTTTGAAGGGGAACGTATGCC
>CAYGBB010000511.1:1015-1782 GCA_964347985.1 uncultured Moraxellaceae bacterium | reverse complement strand
TTGGTGTACCGGTCATTACCGATGTGCACGAGCCTTATCAGGCGGCACCGGTGGCAGAAGTGGCTGACATCATCCAGCTGCCGGCTTTCCTGTCGCGCCAGACCGATCTTGTTGCTGCCATGGCCAAGACCAATGCCATCATCAACATCAAGAAGGCCCAGTTTCTCGCGCCAAAGGAAATGAAGCACATTCTTTCCAAGTGCGAAGAAGCCGGCAACGACAAGCTCATCCTGTGCGAGCGCGGCTCCAGCTTTGGCTACAACAACCTCGTCGTCGACATGCTCGGTTTTGGCATCATGAAGGAATTCGGCTATCCCGTGTTCTTCGATGTCACGCACTCCCTGCAGATGCCGGGCGGACTGGCCAGTGCAGCGGGCGGACGTCGTGCCCAGGTAACCGAGCTGGCCCTGGCCGGCATGTCGCAGAAGATTGCTGGCCTCTTCCTCGAGGCGCATCCGGACCCGGATGTGGCCAGGTGTGATGGTCCCTGTGCCCTTCGCCTGTCGCAGCTGGAAGCGTTCCTCTCGCAGGTAAAGGCCATCGATGATCTGGTGAAGAGTTTCCCGGTTCTCGATACCCACTGATCATTTGATTGTTTTGTGAGAGTGGCTTTGCCCTGGCGGTACGCAGAGCGCAGCCGCGAACGCATTTTTAAATTTGTTTTTCAGGAGTAGGCAACATGTCCAAGATCGCTGATATTCGCGCCCGTGAAATTCTGGATTCGCGCGGCAATCCGACCATCGAAGCCGATGTGATTCTTGAGTCCG
>CAYGBB010000511.1:0-1005 GCA_964347985.1 uncultured Moraxellaceae bacterium | reverse complement strand
TGCCAATGCTCCGAGCGGTGCCTCTACCGGTACCCGCGAAGCACTGGAGCTGCGTGATGGCGACAAGTCGCGCTATCTGGGCAAGGGCGTGCAGAAAGCTGTCACCAATGTGAATAATGACATCTGTGAACTGCTGGTAGGGCGCAACGTGTTTGACCAGGCTGGCATCGACAAGGCCATGATTGATCTGGACGGCACCGAAACCAAGTCCAAGCTGGGTGCCAATGCCATTCTCGCCGTGTCGCTGGCCTGTGCCCGTGCGGCTGCCCAGGAAAAGAAAATCCCCCTGTACCAGTACATTGCCGAACTGCGTGGCCAGACCACCTACACCATGCCGGTGCCGATGATGAACATCATCAACGGCGGTGAGCATGCCGACAACACTGTCGACATCCAGGAATTCATGATCGAGCCGGTCGGCTTCACGTCATTTGCCGAAGCCCTGCGTTGCGGCGCCGAAATTTTCCATGCCCTCAAGGCAGTGCTCAAGGCACGTGGCCTGAGTACGGCTGTTGGTGACGAAGGTGGCTTTGCCCCTAACCTCGCCACCAATGAAGATGCCCTCAAGGCCATCATGGAAGCCATCACCAAGGCCGGTTATGTACCGGGCGAAAATGTCATGCTGGCGCTCGACTGTGCCGCTTCCGAATTCTACAAGGACGGCAAGTACGTGCTGGAAGGCGAGGGCAAGTCCTTTACCTCGGCCGAGTTTGTCGACTATCTGGCAGACCTCGCCAACCGTTACCCGATCATTTCCATCGAAGACGGCCTGGACGAGTCCGACTGGGACGGCTGGAAGCTGCTCACCGACAAGATCGGCGAAAAGGTGCAGCTCGTTGGTGATGACCTGTTCGTGACCAATCCTGCCATTCTCAAGCGTGGTATTGATCAGGGCGTGGCCAATGCCATCCTCATCAAGTCCAACCAGATCGGCTCGCTGACCGAAACCCTGGATGCCATCTACATGGCCAAGGATGCCGGTTTTGCTACTGTGATTTCACACCG
>CAYGBB010000510.1:0-1791 GCA_964347985.1 uncultured Moraxellaceae bacterium | reverse complement strand
AGTCGGTGTGGCCCTGGATTTCCATGTAAGCAGACGGATACTGCTTCATGACGGCCGCAGCCTTCTCGATTTCGCCCTTGTACTCATCCTTCACGATGGCCTTGCCGGAATCAAAGTTGACCTTCAGTTCCAGGCTGATGGCTTCGGTCAGCATCTTGGCGCAGCCCGTTTCGTCAACCACAACGGCTTCGGCAGTCGTTGGGCATTTGTCGAGATAATCAGCCACGGCATCCTTGTCGCCATCCAGCGGGCAGCCATCGGCATCAACCTGCACGCCGGCAGGGGTGCCAGCGCACTTGTCAGCATCATCGGCTACGCAGTCCTGGTCAGCGTCAGCGACGGTGGCAACTGCAGCTACAGCAGCCACTTCTTCAACCGGGGGCTGTTCCGGCTCTGGCTGCGGCTCTGCAGTGACTTCACTGGCCTTGGTGCCTGGCGAGAACTCGAGGCCGAGCATGGCCACGGCATCATTCAGGTCTTCATCGCTGTTGAAAACTTCGCGGGCTTCCATGCGCAGGGCCACCGTGTCGGTGAAGCGGTAGAAAGCGCCAAGACCGGCATTGACGATAGTGTCAGTGATGGTCTCTGCGTTGTCGTCCTTGAGGCGACCCTGACCGGCACCCAGCAGTACATACGGGGAGAACTTGCTGTCGGCATTGAAGGTGTAATAGCCGTCAATGCTCAGGCGGTCGGCGCGAATGTCGGCGGCCGGGGCGGGAAATGCGAGGCTTGTCTCATTTTTGGTTTCGGTACGGGCAAAATGAGCTTCCAGGCCCAGTGCGGGGGTGAAGCGATAGCCCAGCGACAGGCCGTAGCCCTCCTTACCTTCAATATCTGGTTGCTGCGGGCTTGACCGATCGATTGTCTCAATCGTCTGGTTATCAAAGTGACGATAGGTGGCGAACGGTGTGAAAGTGATTTCTGCCTGGGACACAGCGGCCATGGGGGCCAGCAGCACGGCAAGTGCAAGACGGTTGAGCTTCATGGTGGGGTTTCCTCCCGAGAGATTCCTGAGTAATCCAGACAAGTGTAGGCGCTGCCTCAAGACCCGCAAGTGATACGGGTCAATCAATGACAATCAGGGCGTGCGGTACCCCGTCCGGAGACGAGTCAACTTAAGCGCAGCGGGCCACCCGGTCAAGCTCTGAATTGTTGTGCTGTCTTGTGGTTAAGTCATTGTCTTTAATATGGATTGGGGGTAGCGGCCAGCACTGTTACACTTGCCGGCCGAGGAGAGGCTTCATGACTGACTTTATCCAGCGATTCCATTTCAGCGACAGCCCGGTGCGTGGCGAGGTTGTACAACTGGCCGAGACGGTGACGGCCGTGCTGGATCGTCACGCCTATCCCGAGCGGGTGCAGTCACTGCTGGGCGAAGCGGCAGCGGCAGCGGTGCTGCTGGCCTCTACGCTGAAATTTGAAGGATCTCTGATACTGCAGGTGCGCGGCGATGGTCCGCTGGAGACCCTGATGGTGGAGTGCAATCACCGTCTGGAAGTGCGCGCGATTGCACAGGTGAGTGACAGCTGGAGTGAGCAGGCAGAGCATTTGTCGTTGTCGGCGCTGTTCGGCAACGGCCAGCTGGCCATCACCATCGATCCCGAGAAGGGCGAGCGAGAGATCGGCGGGTTGCTGGCAATGATAGGTCCCGCGGCCGTCCTCCACCAGGGCCGGGCCCCGGCCGGCCACCGGGGCTTCGAGATCCGCTCCGACGATCTGCCGGACGCCTTCGTGGCGCGCGAGGCGGCGGAGGAGTTCGCACGCGCCGACTATGCGCGGCCCTTCCTGGTC
>CAYGBB010000509.1:0-1810 GCA_964347985.1 uncultured Moraxellaceae bacterium | reverse complement strand
ATCTTCAGCAAAAACTGGCGTGCTCGCCACCAGGGCGCCACCCAACATCAGGGCTAAAACAAATTTATTCACGGGCATTCCTCCGCTCATTGCGAATGTTTGGCACGAGTTAAAAAATCAGATCGCGTCGACGCCGGTTTCACCGGTACGTATGCGGATAGCCTGCTCCAGCGTCGTGACGAAAATCTTGCCATCGCCAATCTTGCCGGTGTTGGCCGCCTTGGTAATGGCTTCGATGACCTGATCCAGCAGATCATCGCTGGTGGCAATCTCGATTTTTACTTTTGGCAGAAAATCAACAACATACTCGGCACCACGATAAAGCTCGGTGTGACCTTTCTGGCGACCGAAGCCTTTCACTTCGGTAACGGTAATGCCCTGCACGCCAATGTCCGAGAGCGCTTCGCGCACATCGTCCAGCTTGAAGGGTTTGATAACGGCGGTAACCAGTTTCATTATTCACACTCCTGTTTGGAAAGAACCGCCCGTGGTATTAGCACGCGGGGCTATTGCAGCAATCAGAACGCCTTGGTTGCGGTCAGCACAGCGCGTCCTTCGCAAATGCTGTAGCACTCCTGGTCGTCAATTGTGGAGCCGATATAGGCAAGCTCGAAGGTCACCCCCTCTACAGCCTTGCTCACAGCAAGCTTGTAGTCGGTGTAAGTGTCATCAACAGTGCTGATGGCCAACGCCTTACCCATGGCAATTTCATCGTTGAATACGTTGTAACCGACATGCCCGAATACACTTACGCCCGCACCAACTTCAGTGCCGTACTCAAGGAAGGCATAAATGAACTTGTCAGACTCAAAGTAATAATCCGGGCTGTAATTCACGCCGAACTTGGCGCCATAGGCAGACACAGAGCCATAGATTTCGTTGTAGTCCGCCTCATTTCCGCCACTGACTGGCGTGTCTTTGCCATAGCCAGGATAGTTGTAACGCATGACACCAACGTCGTAGCCGACATCACCGGACTTTCCGGAGTAGCCCAGCAAAGTGTCGAGCTCAAGGCCACCAGGGGAAACATAGTCAGCCACACTGGAACCCCATGCGGAAACATAAACACCGTTGTCGAAGCTATAAGTCAGGCTGGCCTGTACAGCCGGACTGTCGGTAGTCTGGCTAATGCCACGGAAAAGGTAATCAGTGGTAAAAGCAGCCGTACCAGTGACGCCAGCGTTGGCAGCCGCTGCTGCCAGCATCAGACCGCCAGCCAGAAGTGCAGTGAAGGATTTGGTCAGTTTCATATGTGCAACTCCTAAAAAACCCTGTGGTGACTTGTTGAATGTGAAAGGCCAAGCTCTTGTCAGAACCCAGTGGACACTTAGCAGAAGCCATGCCAACGTACGACAATATCCTGACAAACACACAGGACAGTCATGTTTTTCAGGGCGTGGCTGGGCATTACGAGGGCATGGACGGCAACACTCTCACCGTAGCGGTGCAAGGAAATCCTCGAGCCACCGCCGAAACGCACTGTTTTTGTGCAAGAACGGAAGCGCTGCGAAGAAGAAGCTGGTGCTAGAATCCGGTGCCCTACCACCCGCCTGGAGCCTCAGAAAATGGCACTGGAACAAATCGTCAATCGTGTCAGCGAGCAACTGTCACAGGCCCTGCCTCCCGGCGTGCGTCAGCTGCGTGGGGATCTGGAAGAAAACATCAAGGCGGTACTGCGTGAGGCCCTGGCCCGCATGGAGCTGGTGACGCGCGAAGAGTTCGACGTGCAGTCAGCGCTTTTGTCGCGCACCCGCAGCCGGCTGGAAGCGGTAGAAGCTGAACTGCGCGCCCTGGAACAGCGACTATTGGC
>CAYGBB010000508.1:297-1828 GCA_964347985.1 uncultured Moraxellaceae bacterium | reverse complement strand
GGTTGTGGCCGAGGGCCACGTGATTTGCACGCATGAGCGCATCATCGACCGATCGCACCACCAACCGGGGCGCGTCATCTATGATTGGCGCCATTATCTGGCAGTCGTTCAGCGCAAGCCCGGAGCGCTGCGCAATGGTGCCCCCTTCGTGGAAATGCCTGAACCCTTCCGCATGTTACAGGCGAAGATACTGCGCCAGCCTGGCGGGGACCGCGAAATGGTCGATATCCTGTCCTTGGTGCTGCACCATGACGAACAGGCCGTGCTGTGCGCCGTGGAATTGGCTCTGGAGGCGGGCGTGCCGACCAAGACCCATGTTCTGAACCTGCTCCACAGGCTGCTGGATGGCAAACCGACCGACCAGCCGGATGTTAACCCTCCGGCGGCCTTGACGCTGAGCAAGGAGCCCGAGGCCAATGTCGCGCGCTATGATGGGTTACGCACCCCGGGAGGAACACGCCATGCGTCATGACCCCGCCGGTGCAGCTCTCATCATCATGTTGCGCAGCCTGAAGATGCCAGGCATGGCGCAGGCCGTGCAGGACTTGCATGAGCAAGGTTCACCCGCCTTCGAATCCGCCATGCCGATCCTGTCGCAGCTGCTCAAGGCCGAAATGGCCGAGCGAGAGGTGCGCTCGATCGCATATCACATGAAGGCAGCCCGCTTCCCGGCCTACAAGGATTTGTCCGCGTTCGACTTTGCCGCCAGTGAAATGCGTGAAGCTCTGGTTCGCCAACTCCATCGCTGCGAGTTCCTGGATGCTGCTGAGAATGTGGTGCTGATCGGGGGCCCTGGCACAGGGAAATCGCATGTTGCGACGGCCCTCGGCATCCAGGCTATCGAGCATCACCGCAAACGCGTGCGTTTCTTCTCAACGGTCGAACTGGTCAACGCCCTGGAACAGGAAAAGGCCCAGGGCAAGGCCGGGAAGATCGCCGAGGCGCTGGTGAAAACCGACTTGGTGATCTTGGACGAGCTGGGATACCTGCCGTTCAGCGCCTCCGGCGGGGCTTTGCTCTTCCACCTCCTGAGTAAGCTCTATGAACGCACCAGCGTCATCATCACCACCAACCTGAGCTTCAGCGAATGGGCGAGTGTCTTTGGCGACGCCAAGATGACCACCGCCTTGCTCGATCGCCTCACCCATCGCTGCCACATTCTGGAGACCGGCAACGATAGCTTCCGCTTCAAGGCCAGCTCCGAAACAGCGAAAAAGAAACGGAAGGAAACACCAGCATTGACGCCATCATGACACGCAGAACATAACCACTGGGTGGGTCAGTTCTCGGTGACAAGGCCGGGTCAAATCTCAGTGGCAATCAACAACCGAAGAGCACCTGATGCGCTCGACCCAACCGTACAGCGTCGCTGGTGCGCTGCGCATGATGTCGCGCAGCCGCCTGCGATCCGCGATGTTTGCTGCGGCAATCGTCTTGGCGGTGGCCACAGTTGCCATGGTCTGGGCCGCAATCGCTTTGACCGGGGCAACGGAGGTGCTTTTGGCTGTAAAACACGCTGCCACTCTGTGTG
>CAYGBB010000508.1:0-287 GCA_964347985.1 uncultured Moraxellaceae bacterium | reverse complement strand
AATCAACAGCGCTCGCACGAGTTTCCGTGACCCCTTTCTGCAATCTGGTGGCCAGCAAGTCAACGATACTACGCCCATCATTCCGAGCATACCGCAGTTTTCCACAGCGGAGTTTTGTGCGTCGTGTAAGTTGATCCACAAGATGTTGTACCGACCTATCCGTGTTGCACTTCCTGGGTCGTTACAAACGTCTTCCAGCGATTAGCGGGTCTAGTTTCACTCCGCCGCTCATCCTAGTGCCTCGCGAAGCGATGTCGCCACTGAGTCCGCCGCCAGTCTTACCGGTT
>CAYGBB010000507.1:151-1836 GCA_964347985.1 uncultured Moraxellaceae bacterium | reverse complement strand
ACCAGCGCGGACAGGCCCTGGGGGCTGACGCTCTGGCCGCCACGGGCCATCTCGGTGACGATGTAGGCAACCAGCAAGGCCACAAAGGAGCCAACGAGGAGATAGTGGGCGACGGCAAACTCTAGAAAACGGTCCATGATGAGGCGGGTGTCTCAGGAAATCGGGCAGGCAGTATACCCCGGGGCGCTGGCGACCTGTAGGCGCCCAGGGCAAGAGAACACAACCACTACACCACCGGCCGTTCCAGGTTCTGGCGCAATACCTGGAAGCGCTGCAGGCGTGCCGGTGCAATCTCACCGGCCTCGGCCGCCCGCTTCAGGGCGCAGCCCGGCTCTTCGCGATGGGCACAGTTGCGGAACCGGCAGGTCCCCAGAAACGGGGCAAACTCGATGTAGCCGGTGAGCAAATCCGCCTCGGTGACGTGCCAGAGGCCAAATTCGCGGATGCCCGGCGAGTCGATGAGGTCTCCCCCTTCCGGCAAATGGAAGAGACGGGCCGTGGTGGTGGTGTGCTGGCCCAGCTTGGAGGCATCGGAAATCATGCTCACTTTCTGCGCGGCTTCCGGCAGCAACACATTGATGATCGACGACTTGCCCACCCCCGACTGCCCCACAAACACGACAGTCTGGGTGCCGATCAGCGCTTTCAGGTCTTCCAGCTGGCCGGTACTGGCGCTGATCTTGCGCACCTCGTAGCCGATGGCCGTGTACTCGGCGAGCATGGCATCCAGGGCCGGCGCCGCCTCAGGCGTAATCAGATCGGCCTTGTTGAGCAGGATCACCGGACGGATGCCGGTCAGCTCGCAGGCCACCAGATAACGGTCCACCAGCAGGGACGAGGGCTCGGGAAACGGGGCAATCACCAGCAGGATGCAATCAATGTTGGCCGCGACCGGCTTGAGCTTGCCGTAGGGATCAGGCCGCACCAGCAGGGTCTGGCGCGGTTGCAGCGCCGTCACCACGCCAATGGCATCACGCCCTTCCTCGCGCTTGAGCGCCGCTTGCCAGATCACGCGGTCACCCGTGACCAGATGCTCGAGATTGGCGCGGAGATGACAGCGGAACACCTGGCCGGCGCGCTCGCCGCCGATGGCCTCGATGTCGAGCTGGGTGCCGTAATGCGCAATCACCAGGCCCTCTTCTTCCGATGCCAGCTCACCACTCTCCAGCAAGGCACTGGCTGCCGCCTCGCGCTTGCCGGCACGAGCGATACGCTCATCCTGGATGCGCTGGATGCGATGGGACTGCTGGCGGGTGAGTTTGCGTTTGCTCATGAAGCTCCTGGCCACACGGATACGGGCGCGGCGAATGCCGACGGTCTGCTATGATCCCGGGTCATTACAAAATTCGTTACGCCGTATATTGCCACTGGAGCACCGCATGAGCAGCAACAATAAAGAGGGAAATCTGGTCTGGATCGATCTGGAGATGACCGGACTGGACCCGGACAAGGACCGCATCATCGAGATTGCCACCATTGTCACGGATGCCAACCTGAATGTCCTCGCGGAAGGCCCGGTGTACGCCATCCACCAGAAAGACATGGTGCTCAACGCCATGGATGAATGGAATACCCGTCAGCATGGTGGCTCCGGCCTCACCGAACGGGTGCGCCGCAGCAAGATCGATGAAGCCGAGGCCGAGGCTCAGACCGGCGTCTTCGCAGCCTGCGAAGAGATCGCCGCC
>CAYGBB010000507.1:0-141 GCA_964347985.1 uncultured Moraxellaceae bacterium | reverse complement strand
TGGTAATTCCGGTCTGGTTGAACGGGTTCGCCGCAGCAAGATCGACGAGGCCAACGCCGAAGCGCAGACCATCGAGTTCCTCAGCCGTTTTGTGGATCCGCGCAAGTCGCCCATGTGCGGCAACTCCATCTGCCAGGACCG
>CAYGBB010000506.1:782-1839 GCA_964347985.1 uncultured Moraxellaceae bacterium | reverse complement strand
TCCAAGGGTCTGAAATGGGAAGACGTGGCCAAAAAAGTCGGCCTCTCCAAGGAGTGGGTCACCGCCGGCTGCCTGGGCCAGATGACTTTCGACGCCAAGCAGGCCAAGGTCCTGGGCAAGATTTTCGGCCTCAATGCCGAGGAGCAGAAGTGGCTGCAGGTCGTGCCCTACAAGGGCTCGTTGCCCACGCCGGTGCCAACCGATCCGCTGATCTACCGCTGGTACGAGATCGTCAGCGTCTATGGCAGCACCATCAAGGAGCTGATCCACGAGGAGTTCGGCGACGGCATCATGAGCGCCATCGACTTCAGCATGGACATCGTGCGCCAGCCCGACCCGAAAGGTGATCGTGTCAACGTGGTGTTGTCGGGGAAATTTCTGCCGTACAAGCAGTACTGATCCGGGAGCCATTGGCAAGGGGGAGATCAGTTCTGCGCAAAAAAAGCGCGGCGCGGGCATTGACGGTGTCCAGCTGACCGAATACAGGAGACGCGATCAGGTAGGACCGAACATTGGGGAGGGGTGGGATGGACGCGACAACTATTCTGGGCTGGATGGCCGCATTATTGGTGCTGGTCAGCTTCAGCCTGAAGTCAATGGCCTCCTTGCGTTTGATGGCCGCAGTCAGCAATGTTGCCTTCATTGCCTATGGGATGAACGCGGGGGTGATGCCGATCCTGGTTCTGCACGCGCTTTTGCTGCCGATCAATCTCGTGCGCTTGCTTCAAGCGCGGCAGCTGCGGCAGGAGGTGGAGGCAATCAGCCGCCATGCCGATATCTCCATGCTCTTGATGCCGCATATGCAGCGCCGCCGTATCCCTGCCGGACAGATTTTGTTCCGTAAGGGCGAGCCTTCTGATGTGCTGTACTACGTCCTGGAGGGGGAAATATTTTTGCAGCAGTCAGGCCGCAGCCAGCAGGCCGATGACCTGATAGGCATCATGGGATGTTTCACCCCGGATCGCAAGCGGCTTGACACGGCCGTGGCAAAAACAGAAGTCGAGTTATGTTCGATGCCAACGGAGAAAGTGCGCGAACTCATGATCAAGGATTCACA
>CAYGBB010000506.1:0-772 GCA_964347985.1 uncultured Moraxellaceae bacterium | reverse complement strand
GTTGCACACCGTGCTTCTGGAAACTTTGCAATGTCTTCCCGGTGATGTTGCGACTGACGGCGGTGCTGGCCGATACCGGTACCGACTCCGGCGAGGGCCTGTTGTTCACGCCGATGACGGCGCCGTGCGCGTGCTGGCGCGGCTGCCGCGCGTAGTCCGAGCAGACCGTTCAGCGCAGGTTCAGGCTGCCGGTGCACCCGGCTGGCGGTGCGGGTGGGCGCGCGCAAAGGGTTCCAGGGCTTGGCAGCGTGCCACGATGCGCTCGACGGTCGGGATGTCGCGCACTTCGATCTGGAACACCTGCATCACCGCCATCACGCTGGCCAGACAGATGTCGGCCAGCGTCGGCGCATCACCGTGGCAGTACAGGCCGGTGGCTGACTCGCCGGTCAGGCGCTGCTCCACGGCGCGCAGTCCGGTGCCGAACCAGTGCGTCTGCCAGGCGCGCCAGTCGGCCTCGTCGAAGCGGCCGTGCGCCGTAAGGTACTTCTTCACCCGTGGCGTGATCAGCGGATGCGTGTCTGCCGCCAGCATGCACGCCAGCGAGCGCACGCGGGCGCGCCCGTGCCGGTCCGGCGGCAACAGTGGAGGCTCGGGCTGCGTCTCTTCCAGAAATTCCAGGATCGCCAGCGATTGGGTGATGGGGGAATGGCCCGGCTCCACCAGTGTCGGGATGCCGCCCAGCGGGTTGAGTGCGCGGTAATCCGGGCTGTGCTGCTCGCCGGCGTCCAGGTTGACGATGTGCTCGTGCGCTTGCAGGCCCTTCATGGCC
>CAYGBB010000505.1:0-1841 GCA_964347985.1 uncultured Moraxellaceae bacterium | reverse complement strand
AGCTCTATGAGCCGGAAGACAAGGCCCAGATCATGTATTACCGCGAGGATGTGAAAGGGCAGATTCTCGAGCAGGGCATCAACGAGGCGGGCGCCATGAGCGCGTGGATTGCTGCAGGCACGGCCTATAGCATGCACAACCAACCGATGATTCCGTTCTATGTGTTCTATTCGATGTTCGGTTTCCAGCGTATCGGGGATCTGGCATGGGCTGCTGGTGACAGCCAGGCACGTGGCTTCCTGATTGGTGCCACCTCAGGTCGTACTACGCTCAATGGTGAAGGCCTGCAGCACGAAGATGGTCATTCACATGTGCTGGCCAGTACGGTGCCGAATTGCGTGGCCTATGACCCGGCGTATGGTTATGAGGTGGCCGTGATTGTGCATGATGGCTTGCGCCGCATGTACAAGAACAAGGAAAGCGTTTTCTATTACATCACCACGATGAATGAGAATTACACGCACCCGGCACTGCCTGCCGGTGCCGAGGAAGGCATCATTCGTGGCCTCTACCTGTTGAAGGAGGCGGCATCGGGCACCGCGAAAATCGTGCAGCTGATCGGTTCGGGCACCATTCTGCGTGAAGTGGAGGCCGCTGCTGAATTGCTGCAGAGTGTGTTCGGTATTCGTGCCAATGTCTGGAGCGCAACCAGCATGAACGAGTTGCGCAAGGAGGCACTGGAAGCGCAGCACTGGAACATGCTGCATCCGCTCGATGAACCGAAGGTGGCCTGGGTGACGCAGCAGTTGCGGGCCAGCAAAGGTCCGATTGTGGCGGCCTCTGATTACATGAAGATTCACACTGACCAGATTCGGGCCTTTATTCCGGAGCGTACGTATTACACGCTGGGAACGGATGGCTTTGGCCGTTCTGATTCACGTGAAAAGCTCCGCCATCATTTTGAGGTAAACCGCTACTTCATCGCGATCGCTGCATTGAATGCACTGGCGGACGACGGTGAAATCGGTCGCAGCGTGGTCGAGGATGCGATTCGTCGCTTTGATATCAATCCTGAAAAACCCTATGCGCCAAAAGTGTAAAGGGGAAAACGTCGTGACGCTTATCCAGCGCAGGCAAGGAGAATAAAGTGACAGAAATACGTGTTCCGGATATCGGCAGCGAAAGCGCGGATGTCATCGAGATTCTGGTCAAGCCTGGTGATCACTTGTCACCGGAGCAGCCGATTGTGGTGCTGGAGTCTGACAAGGCCAGCATGGAAGTGCCGGTTCCGCAGGGCGGGGTGGTGCGGAATATCGCCGTGAAAGTGGGCGACAGCGTCAAGCTGGGTGATTTGCTCCTGCAGCTGGATGATGCCGTGGCGGGATCGTCGGCCGATGTGCCGGTGCGTGAAATCAAGCAGGAGCTGGAGCAGGTAAGTGTCGTGCTCACGCCGGCCGCCGCATCGCCAGTAAAAGACGGGGCGAAAGAAGCGCTCTCACAACCGGCGCCAACAGTGGCACCAGTAGCGGCTGCTCCTGCATCACCAGCGGCGGTTTCCGTACAGATGGTAAAGGTGCCCGACATTGGCTCTGATGAAGCCGATGTTATCGAGGTTCTGGTGAAAGTGGGGGACACCCTCACGGTAGATCAGCCCATTGTGGTGCTGGAGTCTGCCAAGGCCAGCATGGAGGTGCCGAGTCCGGTCGCAGGGACAGTACTGAACATCCTCGTCAAGGTGGGCGACAAGGTTTCCGAACATGTCGCACTGCTGGAGGTGCAGGTGAGTGGTGGGACGGCGGTTGCGGTTCCCGTCGCTGCTGCTTCTGTGCCGGCAGCAATGCCCGCTGCGGCGCCTGTGGTAGCTGCTGCAGTAGCCACCACGGTATCCAGCCCCACTCCCG
>CAYGBB010000504.1:0-1844 GCA_964347985.1 uncultured Moraxellaceae bacterium | reverse complement strand
ATGTTCTGGGACGGGTCCTTGATGTCGCAGGTCTTGCAGTGCACACAGTTCTGCGCATTGATCTGGAAGCGGTTGCTGCCGTCCGCATTCTCGACCACTTCATACACGCCCGCCGGGCAGTAGCGCTGTGCCGGCTCGGCATACAGCGGCAGGTTTTTCTTGATCGGCACATCCGCATTTTTCAGCTGCAGGTGGATGGGCTGATCTTCCTCATGGTTCGTGCTGGACATGAATACCGAGGAGAGCTTGTCGAAGCTGATCTTGCCATCGGGCTTCGGGTATTCGATTTTCTTGGACTGGGCAGCCAGATCCAGTGTGGCGTAATCCGGCGTGGTGTCATGGATGGTGTAGGGGATCTTGCCATCGAAAATGTTCTGGTCGATGAAGTTGAACGCACCACCCATCAATGTGCCCATGCGATGCATGGCCGGGCCGAAGTTGCGCGACTTGTAGAGTTCCTCGAACAGCCAGGAGGCCTTGAACTTCTCGGTGAAGTTGACCGGCTCGTCATTGGCCTTGCCAGCCTTGAGCAGCTCAGCCAGCGCTTCGGCAGCGATCATGCCGGACTTCATGGCAGTGTGGCTGCCCTTGATCTTGGAGAAGTTCAGGAAGCCGGCATCGTCACCCACCAGCGCGCCACCGGGGAAGGTCAGCTTGGGCAGGGAGTTGAGGCCGCCCTTGATGATGGCGCGGGCACCATAGGAAACACGCTTGCCGCCTTCCAGATACTGCTTGATCACCGGGTGATGCTTGAAGCGCTGCATCTCGTCAAACGGTGACAGGTAGGGGTTGTGGTAGGAGAGGTCGGTGATGAGACCGACGGACACCTGGTTGTTCTCGTGGTGGTACATCCACCAGCCGCCGGACTCGCCGTTTTCGGCCAGAGGCCAGCCGGCACCGTGCATGACCAGGCCTGCCTGGTGCTTGGCCGGATCGATGTCCCACAGTTCCTTGATGCCCAGACCGTAGTGCTGAGGATCGGCATCCTTGTCCAGGTCGAACTTGCGGATAAGCTCCTTGCCAAGACTGCCGCGGCAACCTTCGGCAAACAGCGTGTACTTGGCGTGCAGCTCGTAGCCCGGGGTATAGCTATGCTTGTGGGAGCCGTCACGGGCAACACCCATGTCGCCGGTGGCAATACCTTTCACGGAACCGTCTTCGGCATACAGTACTTCGGAGGCGGCAAAGCCCGGGAACAGGTTTACTTCCAGCTCTTCGGCCTTGGTGGCCAGCCAGCGCACCAGGTTGCCGAGGCTGATGACGTAGTTGCCTTCATTGTGCATGGGCTTGGGGACGACCCAGCCCGGTGTCAGCACGCTGCGCGTTTCGCTCAGCAGGAAGTACACTTCATCACGGATGACCGGGGTATTGAGCGGAGCGCCCTGTTCCTTCCAGTCCGGGAAGAGTTCGGTCAGGGCGCGCGGCTCGAAGCAGGCACCAGACAGGATGTGGGCACCGAATTCGGAGCCTTTTTCCACGACGCACACGGAGATTTCGTGGCCCGATTCAATACTCAGTTGACGCAGACGGATGGCGGCAGACAGACCGGCCGGGCCACCACCCACGATAACGACGTCAAACTCCATTGCTTCTCTTTCCACGATAGCCTCCTCACGACAGGGCTGGACAGGGTCGGCATGGGCGCTGATCAATGACCCGCTGCGCATGCAGACTCGATTTTCGAGCGGCGCGTAGTATAAAAGGACTCATACCAAAGGCCAACAAAGTCGCACATCATTTGTCCGACAACATTGACCGGTGACCATACAGGCTTCGTCATGAACGACAACATCAAAACCTCGCAGCTTCGGGCTGATCCACTGGCCATTGCCAGCTTGCTGAAG
>CAYGBB010000503.1:0-1853 GCA_964347985.1 uncultured Moraxellaceae bacterium | reverse complement strand
CCCCTCGCCGTCCTCAAGCTGCAGGCAGAGAACGCCATTGATGCCGGTGCCACGCCGGAACAACGCGTGCATCTGGAGCGACTGGTCAGCGGCGTTGATCGCAGCACCCGTGTCGTTGAACAACTGCTGCTGCTGGCCAGACTGGATGCCAATGCTGTGCCTTTCGTGCCGCAAACGGTTGCACTTGATGAAATTGCCCGCGACACCCTGGCCCAGCTTGCCCCGCTGGCACACGCCCGCCGGCAGGACATCGGTCTCAGCCATGACGGACAGCCGGTCACCATCCCCGGCGAGCCCGCCCTGCTCGGCGCCCTGCTGCGCAACCTGATCGAGAATGCCCTGCGCCATACCCCCGAAGGGGGCGAAGTGGACGTCTCACTGCGTGAGGAAAACGGCTGCGCCATCCTGGCAGTGCGCGATACCGGCCCCGGCATCGACCCGGCCCATCTGGGCGACATCACCGAACGTTTTGTGCGCAGCCACAGCCAGGACACCCAGGGCACCGGCCTCGGTCTGGCCATTGCCGCCCACATCGCCGGCCTGCATCATGCCCTGCTGCATCTGGCCAACGGCCCGGAAGGTGGGCTGATCGTCACCCTCACCTTTCCCCGTCACTGACATGCAAATCCGCCCATCCACGCTGGAAATACCATGCCTACTCCTCGCATCTACTGCTCTGGCCCCCTGTTCTGTCCTGAAGAGGTAGGAGGCATGACGGCAATTGCCCGCACGCTGGAAGGTGCCGGCTACACCACCTTTCTGCCGCATCGTGACGGACTGGAAGGCTATGTCATGCGCTTCGGCAACATTTCCGTGCCGGCAATAACCTCTGCGATCCGCACCCGGGTTGTCCAGGCGATCTTTGCGCTGGATGTGTACGAACTGCTGGAGCGCTGTGATGCCGTGGTCTGCAACCTGAACGGACGCGTCCCGGATGAGGGCATGATCGTGGAAGCCGCACTGGCCTATGCCGCCGGCAAACCCCTGGTGCTGTACAAGGACGACATCCGGTCGCCCTTTGGCGGGCACGACAACGCCATGCTCACCGCCTTGTCACAGGGCAGGGTCATCAACCACCTGGGCGAACTGCCCGAAGCTGTCGCCCGGGGACTGTCGGCCCGCAGCGAGCGGCTTGCCCCCCTTTCCGTGGAGCTGCAAAATGCCATCGCCTATGGCAAGCGGCTGTCGCAGACCCTCTCCCACCTGCCGGAAACCGCCGGCAAGAAACAGTGGTCACAGGATGTGATTGATCAGGTGCTTGATGAGGCGCTCAGGGAGAGATAAGCCTCCCTTGCCCGGTAGCCCCCTTATCCCGGGGCACTGATCAACCGTTCAGCCCCTGCCCTTGCAATTCATCACCCCAGCCCCATATTTACCCTTGTACGGGATGCTTTGCGGTATACTGTACAAACTCTGGGGGTGACATGGCTTCGACGCCGGTTATGAATCCCGAAGGGGCATGCGGAGAGGGTGACATCTCTCGTTAATCAAAGTCACAAGCAACATAGTCGCAAACGACGAAAACTACGCACTCGCAGCTTAATAACCTGCCTACGACTGAACTTGCCTGCCCATGGGCGGGGGACGTCGGCGCAAAAAACATGGGATCGCTGGATGTCGCGCCTCGCGACTGACGGTTAAAACTCAGAGGCTCGCCTTTACCGCCCTGTCGATCGGGTAGGTACGGGTTAAAACAATAGACCGACTAAGCATGTAGAACCGAGGGCGGAGTGCTGACGGACGCGGGTTCGATCCCCGCCACCTCCACCAATTGAACGCCCAGAGCGATACAAAGAAGGCCGGTAAGCCCAGTAAAATCAAGGCTTCCGGCCTTTTTTGTGTCTGAAGCAATC
>CAYGBB010000502.1:0-1858 GCA_964347985.1 uncultured Moraxellaceae bacterium | reverse complement strand
GGGGACAGCCAGCCCGGCTGCCAGCCAGTAGCCGTACCGCCGCGCCTTTTCCGCAAAGAGCGCCCGCACCTCGGCGAACGGCCGGACGCCGGGGCGTTCGTAGGGGCGGGAATCCTTCAGGTAGTAGGCCGGGTAGGAAGATTCCGGAAGGAGCGCGAGTTGCGCCCCGGACTTTCCAGCTTCATCGAGCGCGGCTAGCAGGCGCTCCAGGTTCGCTTCGGCATCTTCGATGTCCCCGGCGCGGACCTGGCAGAGTGCGATCGTGAACTTTTCCACGATTGAAGGGTACAGCAGCACGGGCCTGCCGTAAGGCAGGCCCGTGCGTTGGGTACGTTAAAGGGCCGGCGGACGTGTGGAGCGGACACGCCGTCCAGCGCGGCCCGCAGTAATTTTAGCACGCACTAAGCACCTTGCGCAAGTACCTGTACTGGTTCAAGACGTCCGTGACAGATCCTCCTGGAGGTGGTTGGCGTTGAAGGTGGCCAGGAACTGGGCTGGGGTGAGGTAGCCGAGGGCCTGGTGTGGGCGGATGTGGTTGTAGGTGTGTTCCCAGGCGAGGAGGTCGGCTTTGAAGCCGGCGACCGTTGGCGTGGCGTCGGAGCAGTTGTAGAACTCCTCGCGGAAGGTGCGGTTGGCGCGTTCGACGCGGCCGTTGAGCTTGGGACTGCGAGGCGGGAGGCAGAAGAGGAGGATGCCCTTCTCCTTGCAGGCGTCCTCAAACTCGGCCATGAACTCGGAGCCGCCATCGACCTGGATCGCTTTGATGACGAAGGGAGAGCGGGCAATGAGGTCGTCGAGGGCGCGGCTGGCGAGCCTGGCGGTGGCGTTGCTAGCGATGGTGGGGACCGACCAGCGGCTGACGACATCGACGGTGGTGAACTGCTTGAGGACGACGCCGGGCTCTGGCCGGACATCCATCGTGTCGATCTGGACGATGTCGCCGGGAGCCCTGGCCTCGTAGCTCCTGGGCTTGCGGGTGGCGTACTGGCGCTTCCACTGGCGCCGGCGGGCGAGGCTTCGTCTGAGCGGCTCCTTCAGCAGCCCACGGCCCTTGAGGTAGCGAAGGATGCGGCCCACGCGCGAGGCCGAGAGCTTCACCCCCTCGCGCAAAAGCAGGATGGCCAGCTTCTCTTTGCCCCAGCGAGAGAACGCTTCCCGGAGACGCTGGACAGCCCGCACTTCGTCCGTCGTCCAGGTCCGCTGGCGCACCTGGTGGGGCCTGCTGGAGCGGTCCTCCAGGCTTGCCAGGTCAAACGGGTTGTAGCGCTGTTTCCAGCGATAGAAAGTCTGGCGGGCGATACCGAAGTGGCGGCAGGTGAGGCTCACGTTCTCGCCATGGCCGCGATGCCAGTCGAACCACTTGAGGCGCCTCTTTGCTTCAGGAGAGAGATCCTGGAGGTGGAGCTTGCTGAGCTTACGCTGGACGCCGTTGAGGACCGTCAGATTCTGCAACTGGCACTCCTTGCCGAGCTGCGACGAAACGATGGTGAGCTTGATAGAGTGGAGCAGGGAGGGCCTCCGGGACGGGCGTGGATTAGACACCAGCATCCTAACGGAGCCTCCCCTTTCGACTGTTTCTCACCACTCCCTGCGTCACTCGATCCTCCGTATCGCCGATACGGTATCCAACTGTCTATACAGTTACCCGACTGTCTCGCAGGTTTCTGAACTTGATCACGCGGCGCGGTGTCTACCGCAGCCCCAGCTGAACTGGCGAGCGGCCTCAAGTAGCGATCGCTGCTTCCTGAAGGGCGCGGCGCCCAATCGGGGAACACACAACCAAAAAGACACAAAGAAGCACAGAGTGATTTGTTTCGTGCCCTTCGTGCTTTTGCGGCTTCGTGTTCTCGGCAAGAAG
>CAYGBB010000501.1:0-1867 GCA_964347985.1 uncultured Moraxellaceae bacterium | reverse complement strand
GTGGCGTAGGTGTGGCGGCAAGAGTGGAGGGAGTAGGATTCGGAAAGACCGGCCAGACGTACGTATTTTTTAAACCAGTGAGTGACTGAAGTCGGATGCCACGGAGCTGCTTTGTCAATGCCGGGCATGATGCTGTTGGTGCGGAAGAGGTAACCGGAGTCAGGCAACTCGCCCTGTTCCTCCATTTCGCGGATGACGGTCATAAGCGCTTTGTTGATGGGCAGCGCGATGCGGCGGTGGGTCTTGGTGGCCTGGATGTAGAGGATGCGCTGTTCCAGGTCCAGGGCATCGCGTTTGAGGTAAAGGACCTCGTTACGGCGGCAGCCGGTGTAGAGCAAAAACTGCATGAAGCGTTTGAAGGCCGACTCCTGAATGGCTCTGATGAGAGTCCGGACCTCCTCGAAAGCCATATTTTTGCGGACCCGTTTCCAACGGCGCAGGTCTTCGTCGGTCAGTTTGACCAAGGGCGGATTGCCGACAACCACCCGGAATGAGGCAAAGGCGTTTTTGATGATCGACAGGGTGCCGGTGGCCAGTTCCAAGTCATTCCGGCCGCGCTCAACATACAGGGCTTCGAAATCGTCAAAATGCAGTTTGGGCGCGGACGAAGGGGCGGCTTCGCCCCTAACCACTTCACGTGTCAGATGGCCGACTTTCTCGATATGACCCAGGCGGGCCAGAGACACCAATTCCTCGGCTTTAGCGCGCCATAATTCAGCTATCTTGCGGTCTGTGGTGCCGGTGTCGATGCGGTAACGGTGGCCGTCGGTCGGGTCGCTGTAATCCAGTTCATATTTGCCACCCATGTCCTCGCGGCGGCGTAGGCTGGCCATTAGGAATTGCCTCCTTTCAGGGCTTGGGCTACGGTTTCAATGGCCCCGGACTCCATCCACTCGTCCAGTTCTCCTTGGTCGAAGCGGACAAGATTTGAGCCGGGCACTTTGTGGTGGGGGATCTGGCGCTTGGAGATGCGCTGGTACACGGTGTGAACGCTCAAGCCGAGATATTCGGCTGTTTCCGAGGGGGACATCCATTTTTTCAAGGTTCACCTCCTTTGTTGGAAAGAGTAGCATGGACTGGGGTTCGAGTAATTATCCAGAAAGGCAAGTTCCCGTTTTTCAGACAGACCAGACTGACCAGACCGAGCCTTCGGCAAACCCCCTCTAGAGCCGAAATACCTTCACAGTTCTGAAAATCTCCGTCTGTGTCTGTCTGTGTGTCTGGGTGCGTCTATGCTCATAGTGCGTCTGCCATTGCTTTGAGCCCGATGCCGGACCAGCCTCGCACCTGGTTGGCGCCCATTCGGATCTGCCCCAAACCCCGCTCTGCTAGGCGCATGCCGAAGGTGTTTTTGCTCAAGGGTTTTTCGCCATTGCTCTGGCACCATTTTTCATAGGTTTCATAGAGCAGTTTTGAGGCGCTCTCGACCTGGCCACCAATGACGCAACAATCGTCCAAAAACCCGCCCAGCACATCCATTTCGTTGCGGTAGGTCTCGGTGGCTGATCGGATCGACTCAGGCATGTCCAATCCGCTTTGTTGCCAGGCCTGACATCCCTCCACCGCCCAGCGCAATATGCCTGGCAATTCGGTGCGTAGTTTGTCGAGCAGGCGTTTGTCCCGTTCTGTTTCTAGAATGGTGACGCCAAAGGGAATGAGCCGAATCCGTCGCCAGATGGCATTGTCGGTGCCGCGAATCACTGGTTTATGGTTGGTGGCCAGGAAGAGCTTGAACTGCGGGCGGAACTCGAAAGCTTCCTGATAGAGAAACCGCGCCTTTATCATATCCCCGCCCGTGATCTGCTTGACGACCACTTCGTCCAGCCGTCGCCCGCGCCCTACTTCGGAAGCAGCCACGAAACGGGCG
>CAYGBB010000500.1:0-1869 GCA_964347985.1 uncultured Moraxellaceae bacterium | reverse complement strand
CGCCAGCACATCTGCATCCTGCAGCATCGACATGCGGAACGGGGCGGACAAGCCATGCAGCATGCTGCCCTGGATGCCGGTCAGTGACTCAAGGAACTGCTGGCGTTCGGCCAGCGGGGCACTGGCAAAGCGTTTGCGGTGGCTCAGGAGAAACCGTGCTTCCAGTAGTGTCAGCAGGGCGTTCAGGCCACGCCCGAGCCCCCCCTGACGGGCGCACCATTCCTCCACCTCCTTGAGCAGGCCGTCAGCATCCGGGGCGGGCAGGGTGCTACCCGCCGGAAACAGGGCTTTGATGAACGCGTGGGCGGTGCCGACATGGTGCAGGTTTGCAGGATTCATACGTGGTGAGTATTGATGCTATGGTTACTATGCTCCTTGACTATAAACAAATTTGACCCGGCAGTTCTCTCAATTTTTTCAGGATTATCATGACGACAGCCCTGTCTCCGGTGCTTGCAGCTCTGGGCAAAATCATTCTCGGCAAGCCCGAACAACTCAAACTGGCCCTTGCCTGCATGCTGGCACGAGGGCATCTGCTGATTGAGGACTTGCCTGGCATGGGCAAGACCACGCTGGCCGAGTCACTGGCACGGGTATTGGGCCTGACCTACCACCGTATCCAGTTCACCAGCGATATGCTGCCGGCCGACATCATTGGCGTTTCCATCTTCAATCCGCAGACGCAGGACTTTCAGTTCCGTGAGGGACCCGTGTTCACGCAGGTGCTGTTGGCCGACGAGATCAACCGCACTACCCCGAAAACACAAAGCGCGTTGCTGGAGGCCATGGAAGAGCATCAGGTCACGTCCGATGGTGTGACGCGAAAATTGCCACAGCCTTTCTTCGTGATTGCCACACAGAATCCTTCCACACAGATGGGTACGTTTCCGTTGCCAGAGTCGCAGCTGGACCGCTTTCTCATGCGCATTCAACTGGGCTACCCCGATGCGCGTGCCGAGCGTGAGTTGCTCACTGGCGGTGATCGACGGCAGTTGTTGTCATCCATCACACCCATGGCCACGATCAAGCAGTTGCAGGAGTGGCAGCTGGCCGTCACCCGAGTGCATGCCAGTGACGCAGTGCTCGACTATATCCAGAGGCTGGTGGCCCATACACGGACCGCCCACGGTTTTCAGCATGGATTGTCGCCGCGTGGCACGCTGTCACTGTTGCGTGCTGCCCAGGCATGGGCGCTGGTTGCCGGACGGGATCATTTATTGCCAGAGGATGTGCAGGCCGTTGTCCCGGCGGTGACCGAACACCGTCTGCGGGGCGGCATCGAGGATCAGGGCCGCACGCATAGCCTCGCCACACAGTTGTTGAAGGCTGTGGATGTCATCGGCTGACATGCAAACGCCGATCAGTGGTTTTTTCCGTGACCGTTGGCAGCGCTGGCTGGATCGCCGTATCCCGCCGGTGCGCGAAATCACGCTGAACCAGCGCCGGATTTTCATTTTCCTGAGCCGACAGGGCGCCATGGCCGGGCTGGTGCTGGTAGCCCTGTTTATCGGCGGAATCAATTACGCCAATAATCTGTTGCTGGGATTGAGTTTTTTCCTCGGCGCCCTGTTTGTCATCGTCATTCATCACACCTATGCCAATCTGTCGGGTCTTCGCATAGCGGCAGTCAGTGCTCGCCCGGCATTTGCAGGGGAGGATAGCGGCTTCATCCTGCGCCTGGATGATGTTCGTCAGCGCGATCATGAAAGCCTGTTGATTGAGTGGGAAGGTACGGTGTTACCGGTTTCCTGGGTAAATGGTGTCATCGAAGTCACTGTGCCGCTGCCAACCCGGAAAAGGGGCTGGTTCCGTCCGTCCCGCCTGCGCCTCTCGTCTACCTATCCATTGGGTTTTCTGCGTGCCTGGACC
>CAYGBB010000499.1:0-1871 GCA_964347985.1 uncultured Moraxellaceae bacterium | reverse complement strand
GCTGCCGGCCAGTTGCACCGTGCTCCGCAATTTGACCAGGCGATTAAAAAGGCCAAGGCCGCGATCGAATCCGGTACCGGGGACGCGGCATACTTCACCAGGATAGCGGATCTGTTCAAGGGCAAGGATGACCGGATACACGCCTCACTGATGGGTATTGCCGACGCGCTCAAACCGGCCAAGGTATCAGAGACAATCCGCGGTGTTCCTGCCGGTGACAGGCCGCGAGGCTTCAGGCCGCTCGAAGAACAGCCGGTCATGAAAGCAGCCAAAACCGACGCAATGGCGCAACCCGATGCAGTGCAGAACTCATGGGCGCCGGTCGCGAACTATGCGCCTCTGGTGGATGACCACCCAGCCACCACGCCGGCCACCGGCACAAAATCTGTTGCCGACCTCCCCGCCCCGATCCGCCGCGAGAAGATTCTGGGAGAGTTTGCAAAAGACCTGGGCACGACAATCTACGAAGGGCGCGTCAAGGGCAAGAAGCGCCTTGGCTTCTTCCGCCCCAAGCTCCAGGAGGTGCGCATCAAGCGCGCCAGTGACCTTGAGGTAGCAGCACACGAAATCGGGCATCTGCTGGATGATCGGGTGCCCGCCATCAGCAACGCATGGCGCTCGGATAAGGCATTGCGGGAAGAGCTCAAGACCATCAGCTACGACAAGGCCAAGGTCAATGAGGGCTATGCCGAGGGCGTGCGCCTCTTCCTCACCCAGCCAGACGTGCTGCAAGCGAAAGCGCCAGCGGTGCATGCATGGCTGGAGAACTTCACCAACACGCACCAATACGGCCCGGCGTTGCGCAAAGCTCAAGAGGGCATGACGGGCTGGTTTGGTCAGGATGCACTGAACCGCGCCCGCTCCAAGATCGGCGAGCACAAGCCGCTGGCAGATTACTTCGATGGTGTTTGGGATAAGTTCCGCCAGTCCACGGTTGACGATCTGCACGGTATCTACCGCATGGAGCGCGACCTAAAGGGCGATATTGCCCCGATGGGAGCCTATGAAACAGCCCGGCTTTCGCGTGCCTCGCATAGCATTTCAGATGGCGCCATCCGATTCGGCGCGCCGGTGAAGAAAGCAAACGGTTCGTTCACGTTCAAGGGTAAGGGGCTGGAAGAGATACTCAAGCCGGTGGCGGAAAACCTCGACGATGCGTTGCTTTACTTCGTTGGCCGCTCTTCCAGGGAGCTACAGGTGCAAGGCCGCGAGCATCTGTTCACGATGGGTGAGGTTGATGCCATGCTGAGACTCAGGCGGCCAGAGTTCGAGACGGCATTCAAGGAATACCAGGCATTCAACAAGGCCGTACTGGATTTCGCCGAGGCGCAGGGCGTTATCAATCCAGAAGCCCGAGGGATGTGGCAGCGCACGCAATACCTGCCTTTTCACCGGGTAGGCACAATGGATGGGTTCAAGGGCAAACCGGGCGACTGGAGCGGGATCAAGGCGCTGACGGGCGGCACAACGAACATTCGCGACGTACTGGGCAATATGGTCAGCAATGCCGCGCAACTCATAGACAAGTCCGTGAAAAATGAAGCCCGGCAGAAGATTGCCGCCCTCGCCAATGAAACAGGTGGCGGCAGGTTCATGGTGAAGATTGATGCGGAAACCCGCCCGGTTCGGATAGACAAGGCGCAGGTGCTGGACGGCTTGTTGAAAGCCATGGGGATAGACCGCCATGCACCCGGCTTACCGAAGAAGGTGCAGAATTTGATTAAAGGGCTTGAGGACGATCTGGCAAAGTCGCCGGGCATGGTGGAGCTCTTTGCCGGCAATCAGCCACCAGCTGGCAGGAACGTGGTGGCCGTGCTGAATGGTGGCAAGCCGACATGGTACGAGGTCGGAGACCCTGTTCTGTACCGTGC
>CAYGBB010000498.1:0-1873 GCA_964347985.1 uncultured Moraxellaceae bacterium | reverse complement strand
CCTGTAGACATGGTGGCACTGCTGGCGACGCTGGCGGAGGATGCCAAAACCTGAAGTGGTGTGATGGAAGCGATGTTTTTCTGCGGTCTGCATTGAGACATTCATCCTAACCCGCCTAGAATCCTTGCTGCTTGCCGGCGTCAGCTGGTTGATCCAAGGATGATCCTCATGTTGTTCTTCAGGTTGCTCCTCAGGTTGTTCCGTGTCGTTCTTCTGGCCGTCTGTGCCCTGTCTGCCTCCTCCCTGTTTGCTGCAGTTCCGGTGACTCCGGCGGTTATCCAGTTCAGCCCGCAGGGCGAGCTGGAGTCGGTACGACAGGTGACCGCCCGCTTTGCCACCGACATGGTGCGTCTGGGTGATCCGCGGGTAAAGAATCCTTTCACGATTGATTGCATCGCCAAGGGGAAAGGGCGCTGGATAGATACGCGCAACTGGGCCTATGACTTTGTGCAGGATGTGCCGCGTGGCCGCTCCTGCAGTTTCACGCTGGTAAAGGATCAGCGTGATGTGGCTGGTCGAACCCTTGCGGGCAAGAGTGTCTTTGCGTTCAACACCAGTCCGCTGGCTGAGGCGTTGCCCGCCACGGGGGGCGCGCTGAAGCTGGATTTCTTTGTGCCACAGGGGGAGACCTATCCGGTTCGGCAGGTGCAAACCCGTTTTTCCGAACCCATGGTCCGTTTGGGACAGCCGCGCTACAGCAATCCTTTCCTGATCAGTTGCCCCGTGCCCGGGAAGGGCCGCTGGGTGGATACCCGTAACTGGGTATATGACTTTGCACAGGATCTGCCCTCAGGTGTTGCCTGCGAATTTCGTTTGGTGAAAGGGCTGCGTGGAGTTTCCGGCAAGACCGTGTCGAGCTATCCGCTCTATCGCTTCAATAGCGGTGGTCCTGCAGTCATGGCATCGCGGCCATATGATGGTGATTCGTCCATCGATGAAAACCAGACATTCCTGCTCCAGTTTGATGGCGAGAATGATGTCAAAAGCCTGCCACTGAACAGTTTTTGTCTGGTGGAGGGCATCAAGGAAAAAATTCCGCTGCGTTTTTACACGGTGGAGCAGACTCGGGCTTTCATTGAGCAGCTACCCGAGGAGTACCAGCACTGGTGGAACCAGAGTGGCCGGGCGAAGGAACGGCGTGCCGTGCAATGTGCGCGGCAGTTACCGCCCGAGGCCAGGGTCAAGCTGGTGTTTGCCAGGGGGCTGGCGTCGAAAACCGGTGTTCTGCGCAGCAGTGATCAGGCGCTGACCTTCAAGGTCCGTCCCGCATTCACGGCCAGTTTTACCTGTACCCGCGAGAACGCCCGGCAGGCCTGTGCGCCCATGACCGACATGCAGCTGGAGTTCACGGATACCGTGAGTGCCGAGCGTCTCAAGGCAATTCGTCTGGAAGGTGGCGGACGCACCTGGATGCCGGTACCGAATGCCGGGGAAGGTGAGGACTATTATGGCGAGGGCGGTACGGGTCCGGATGATTTTGTGCCGGGAACGGTTGCCACATTTCGCGGCCCCTTTCCGCCTGAGGCCTCATTTGTCCTGAAATTGTCTCCGGATTTTCGCGATGACTCCGGGCGTGTATTGACCAATGCCGCGCGCTTTCCGCTGGCCGTTAAAACGGCCGCGTATCCGCCACTGGCCAAGTTTGCGGCCAATTTCGGGATTGTTGAAAAAACGGCAGGGGCGGTGCCTCTGACCGTGCGCAATCTTGAGGCGGGGGGTGTGCAGGGGCAGGCGCGCCTGCTGACGCTGAAGTTGCCGGACAGCGATGTCGAGTTGTTGAAATGGCTGCAGCGTTTCCGCAAGCATCAGGATGATCAGAGCTGTTTCCAGTGTGGGCGTCGTGATGAACAAGGTCGCCGGCTGGATCCCGACC
>CAYGBB010000497.1:0-1893 GCA_964347985.1 uncultured Moraxellaceae bacterium | reverse complement strand
GCCAGCCTGACCAGCAGTACCGAACTGACCGACCTGCACCTGCCCACCGATTCCTTGCTGGTGGAGCTGGTGCGCTTGCTGGAAAGTCGTCCTGGCATCAGCACCCCCGCCTTGCTGGGTGCCTGGCATGGCACCGAACTGGGCAGCCAGCTCACCGGACTGGCCGCCAGCGAGTTCCTGACCCCGCATGTCGGAGTTGATCAGGAGCTCAGGGGCGTACTGTCCGGGCTACGCCTGGCGGCCATGGAGGCCGAATTGCAGGAATGCAGTGATCTGGAAACGATCCGGCGCCTCAAACTAGCCATTGAAGCCCTGAAACATCCCCCCATTATTCATTAGGGAAACCCCGTTCGGCTGGCCGGAAAGCCGCCGGATTGGTATAATCCCGCTCTTGCCTGCGCCCGGTACCCTCCGGGAAGCAGCTTCGCGCAACCCGTTGTTCCACGAGGGCCCTAGATGAGCGCCGACAAAGAGAAGCAGAAATCCCAGCTGAAAGAGCTCATTGCCAAGGGCAAGGAGCAGGGATATCTCACCTATGCCGAGGTGAACGATCACCTGCCCGAGTCCGTGACCGAGACCGAACAGATCGAAGACATCATCCAGATGGTCAACGACCTCGGTATCCCGGTGCACGAACGCGCCCCGGAGCAGGATGACCTGCTGCTTGAAGAAACACCGGATGCCAGCGATGACGATGTCGCTGCCGAAGAGGCTGCTGCCGTCCTCGCCTCCGTGGAAAACGAGCCAGGCCGCACGACGGACCCTGTGCGCATGTACATGCGCGAAATGGGTACGGTCGAACTGCTGACACGCGAAGGCGAAATCGCCATCGCCAAGCGTATTGAAGAAGGCATTCGCGAGATCCTGAACGCAATGGCCTACTGGCCAGGTGCCGTGGCCGGCATTCTGGAAGAATTCGACAGAACCGAAACCGGTGAGCGTCGCCTGGCCGACATCATTGCCGGCTACCTTGATCCGGATGATGACGGCAATGCCGCCGTGCCGCCGGTCATTGATGATGAAGCAGCGCTTGAAGAACTGGCCAGCAAGGCCAAGGTCAAGGGTGCGGCTGACGAGGCTGAAGAAGAAACCGCTGAAGGTGAAAGCGACGAAGAGGAAGAAGCCGATACCGGTCTCGACCCCGTGCTCGCCGCCGAGCGTTTCAACAACCTGCGCAAGCTGTACCAGAAGGTACAGGCCGCACTGAAGAAGTACGGCCCTGAAGGCAAGATGATTGCCAAGAACATGGAAGAACTGGCCGAACAGTTCACCATTTTCAAGCTGACACCGCGCCTGTTTGACGGCATCGCCAACCAGATCCGTGGCGTGCTCGACGAAGTTCGTGTCCAGGAACGCGCCATCATGCACACCTGCATCAAGCGTGCACGCATGGATCGCCGTCACTTCATTGACACCTTCCCCGGCAACGAAATCAATGTTGAATGGGTTGATCAGCAGATCGCCCTGAAGAAGCCGTTTTCCAAGGCGCTCGAAGCCAATCGTGACGAAGTGCTGCGTGCGCAGCGCCGCCTGATTGCCCTTCAGGAAGAAGTCGGCCTGGATGTTGCCGACGAAGAGTCGCGTAGACTTGTCTCGGTTGAAGCGGTCGATGGCGGCCTGCCGTTTCGTTCCAGTAACAGAACCATCGACCAGTACCGCAGTTCGGGCGTAACGTGTAAGGATCGCGTGTAGGATGACTTTGTGGATGCCGAAGATGAGGAGTTTTTCATTGGTGCCCTCCAGGTAGTTGTCCAGCCACTCGAAGACGGCCTTGAGCTTCAGCTCTCCGGCCAGCCGCTTGAGGTGGCCGAGTTTGACCAGTTCCACGGCCTTTGCCGCCCGCATGGCCTTCCGCTTGGACCGTTTCGCCGGCCACTTGATGAAGTCCTTCTC
>CAYGBB010000496.1:764-1898 GCA_964347985.1 uncultured Moraxellaceae bacterium | reverse complement strand
GTCCATAGCCGCAAGGACAAGGTGCGCGACAAGATGACGCAAACGGAGGTTTGCTATACCTGCCACAAGCAGCAGCGGGCCGAGATGAGCAAGCCAAGCCGCCATCCCGTACGGGAGGGAAAGATGAGCTGCTCCGATTGCCATAGCCCCCATGGATCTCCCGGTCAGATGCAGCTGGCCAGAGGCAGTGTCAACGAGACTTGCTATACCTGCCATATGGAAAAACGCGGTCCGTTCATTAACAACCATCAGCCGGTATCCGAGGACTGCTCGATTTGCCACAATCCTCACGGAACGACAGCACCCAATCTGCTGAAGAGTCGTCCGCCTTTCCTGTGCCAGGAGTGTCATGAAAGTGCCCAACACCTCAGCACGTCTGCGCCAGGCGGTTTGCCGATTGCCACTGGCGCTGGAGCCGGCCCGGGTGGCCGCGGCCAGATGGGATCAGTGGGTCGTGGTTGTGTGAATTGCCATACCAATATCCATGGCAGCAATAACCCAATTAACAATGGAACGTCCGGTGATCGGCTGACCCGTTGATCTTGCCCAGAGGGTGTAATCATGAAATCGCAAAAAAATACAGCTTTCCAAGTTTCGACCTTGACCGCCGCGCTGATGGTGGTCTACGGAGTTCCGACGTTTGCCGCGGATGACGATGTAGCGGAACGTATCAGGCCGGAAAGTTCGGTTTCGGTCGGCGTCGGTTACCAAGACCGTGACCGCGCCCAACTCGGCATCTATGACGGCAGGCAGGAAAATGGTGCGCAGCTTCTTCTCGATGCGGACATCAATAAGCGCGACGATGCCACGGGCACGTGGAATCAGCTTCGGATCAACAATTTTGGTCTGGAAAGTCGGGAGCTCGAATTGCGGCACAGCCGCCAGGGCGATTACGGCGTTTCGTTCGAATACAGCCGAATTCCTCGTGAAACTCCTTACACATTCAATACGGGTCTGCGCGGGATTGGGTCTGAATCCCAGGCGGTGACCGTCATAGCACCCGGAGCCGGCTCAAATGTCCAGTTGGGTACCCATCGGGATCGCTATACCCTGGGCTTCAACAAGGTATTCGAAGGTTCTTCATTGGAGTTCACCGTGAAGTACCGACAGGAGGAAAAGAAGGGGCTGCGTCAC
>CAYGBB010000496.1:0-754 GCA_964347985.1 uncultured Moraxellaceae bacterium | reverse complement strand
GCGTCACTTCAGTTCCTACAGCGGTGCTCAGGCAATTTTCCTGGTCGAGCCGATCGACAGTTCCACCCGCCAGATCGATCTGGCTCTGAATTACCTGGGCAAGGACTTGCAAGTCCAGGGCGGTTACTACGGCAGCTGGTTTGACAATGACAAACGCCTGATCACGGCGACCGTCCCAGCCACGATTTATGTTTCCTTGCCGCCCGACAACAAAGCACATCAGTTCTTCGTTAATGGGGCCTATTCTTTTTCTCCCACAACCAAAGCTACGATGCGCCTAGCGCACACCACGGCCACCCAGAATGACCAGGGTCTGCTGTCGGCCCTCCCTGCGGCACAGGTATGGGCTGGGTATGGCGGAGTGACCGCCAAGGTAGTCACCAGAGAGGCTCAGTTCGGCATTTCTGGCAGACCCATGAAAGATTTGTCGGTGCTCGCCAATGTTCAATACCATGACCGTGCCGACAAGACTCCGCATGTTCCGTACAACAATCTGGCTTCTCCTGACGAAACCACGCCGCAGTCGTTCAAGAAGCTGAATGCCAAGCTGGAAGCCTCGTATCGCGTGCAGCCAGGCTTCAGTTTGAAGGGTGGGGCCTACTGGGATGTCAGGGAGCGTTCGATTCCCTTCAGTCACCTCAACAATGTTCCCGCGGCACCGACTGTTGCGGTGAACTGGGCTGTACCCACCGTCGCCACAAATGAGCGGGAAGTGCCCTATCGCGCCAAGACTGAGGAACTCACCCTCAAGGCC
>CAYGBB010000495.1:0-1898 GCA_964347985.1 uncultured Moraxellaceae bacterium | reverse complement strand
GCCCTCCTGAATGCTGGTCTCCGGGGCAGGGGCGGTAAGTACGTAACCCGGTCATTCAAGCATAGCCACATGAACCCCATTCACGCATCCGGCAAGTTGCCTTCACCTTGCCTGACATCTGCCCGGAAACGGGCTAGAATTCGCGCCCTCTATTTACCTTTGCCCCCTTGATGAGGTTGTGCCGTGAGCGTCGAGACCATCAAAGCCCTGCAGGAAGACCACTTTGGCCGCTGGAAAAACCGCGAAGCCATCGCCGAGAACATGATCCCGGCCATCGGCAAGCTGTACCGCGAACGCAATGTGGTTACCACGGTGTATGGCCGCACCCTGATCAACCGCTCGGTCACCCAGTTGCTCAAGCATCACCGCCGCGTGCGCATGATTGCCGGCGACCTCTCGGTGGTCGATACCTTCCCGATCATGGAAGAACTGGCCAAGCTGAACCTGGGCCCGTGCAACGTGGACATCGGCAAGCTGGCCACCAAGTACAAGATTGTGGGCGGTGATCTGGCGGCGTTTGTGAAGAATGCCGTGGCCCCGGCCATTGGCCAGATCGATCACGGCAAGCCTACCGATGTGGTGCTGTACGGCTTTGGCCGTATCGGCCGCATGCTGGCCCGCCTGATGATCGAAAAGGCCTGCAAGGGCGACAGCCTGCGCCTGCGTGCCATCGTGGTGCGCAAGTCTTCGGAAAGCGATCTGCAGAAGCGTGCCTCGCTGCTGCGTCGTGATTCCGTGCACGGTCCGTTCGAAGGCACCATCTCGGTGGATGAAGAGAACGAAGCCATCATTGCCAACGGCAACTTCGTGAAGGTGATCTACGCCAACCAGCCGGAAGACATTGATTACACGGCCTACGGCATTCATGACGCCATTCTCATCGACAACACCGGCAAGCTGAAGGATGACGTGGGCCTTGGCCGTCACCTCACCTGCAAGGGTGTGAAGCGCGTGATCCTCACGGCACCTGCCAAGGGCAACGTGAAGAACATCGTGTTCGGTGTGAACAGCAACACCATCCTGGACGAAGACGCCATCATCTCTGCCGCGTCCTGCACCACCAACGCCATTACGCCGGTGCTGAAGGTGCTTAACGACAAGTTCGGCATCATCTCCGGTCATGTGGAAACAGTGCACTCGTTCACCAACGACCAGAACCTGATCGACAACTACCACAAGGCCGATCGCCGTGGCCGTTCCGCCGTGCTCAACATGGTGATCACCGAGACGGGCGCTGCCAAGGCCGTGGCCAAGGCGCTGCCGGAACTGGCCGGCAAGCTGACCGGTAACTCCATCCGTGTGCCAACACCAAACGTCTCCATGGCCATTCTCAACCTGACCCTGAGCGATGCCGTGGCCCGGGACGAGATGAACGAATTCATGCGCGACATTTCGCTGAATTCCGGCCTGCAGCGCCAGATCGACTACACCAGCTCCACCGAAGTGGTCTCGACCGATTTCGTTGGCTCGCGCTCTGCCGGTGTGTTCGATGCCCAGGCGACCATCGTCAACGGTAACCACGTCACCCTGTACGTGTGGTACGACAACGAAATGGGCTACAGCTGCCAGGTCGTGCGTATTGCCCAGCAGATGGCCGGTATCAACTACCAGACCTTCCCGCCGGAATCTGCCGAGCATTGATCAGTAACTCTGGTGGCAAACAACGGGTCGGCATTTGCCGGCCCGTTGTCGTTTGGGGCTGGCCACGGCAGGAGTGATACACTCGCGACACCCCGTCTTGCCCGGTTATCTTCAAGGAAGCCGATAACGTGTCTGCACTACTCCAAGCCCTCAAGACCCGTCTGGCCCATCTGGCCGACGATATCGGTCGTCGCCTGCGCCAGAGTTTTTTCCTGTATCTGGCGGCGGTGTTCACTGTCATTGCGGTAGTCGATGCC
>CAYGBB010000494.1:0-1900 GCA_964347985.1 uncultured Moraxellaceae bacterium | reverse complement strand
CACTGGATGTCAATCATCGGCACCCGCCATTGTGCATCCATGAACAGGTAGCACACCGGTGTATACGAGCCGGCAATCATCACGAAGATGGCAAAGCGGTCCATGCGGCGCCAGAACGACACTTCATTTTCCTGTTGCTTGAAGGCGTGATACAGCGAGCTGGCGAGAAAGAGGAAAACCGTGGAAAGTCCGTACACCAGCGCGGGAATGAGCAGTGAGGTGGAGTCGGCGGCACGCATCACCAGAAAGATGGTGCCAATCGCAGCGGCCGCCATGCCGGCCAGATGAGAGTAGAAATTGAACGCTTCCTGTGACCGCACCATGAACCAGCCTCATCATATCGGGAGTAGAGAGAGGCTGGTATTGGGCGTTATTTACTGCACAGTTGTCCTTGATATTGGTCATGGCCTTTCGGGGGCGGATTACGGTGCCTCAGACGGGGACATGCCCGATCAGGGCACGGCCGATACCCAGCAGCAAGCCGATGAATGCGCCCACTACCACGCCATTCACGCGGATCATGTGCAGATCGCCGCCCACCTCGGTTTCGATCTTTGCAATCATCTCGCGGGTATCCCAGTCATGAATCTGCTGGCTGACATAAAGGATGATGGCATCCGCGTAATCGCTGGTGAAGGCCACGGCAACATCCTCGATTTCCTTGTTGAGCGCCGCCCGTACGCGTTTGTTGGTTTGTAGTTGCTGGCCGAGGCGCAGCAGTACACCTTTCATGTTGCTGGCCAGGCCGGAGTCCTGGCGCTCCAGATCACGCTTGATCGCATCACGCAGGATCACAATGGTGCCCGTGACAAAGCTGACGACCGAAGCGCTATCGGCCAGTGCATTTTTGGTGGCATTCAGTTTTCTGGATGCGGTGGAGTTCTTTTTGCGCAGTGCTTTCATCATTTCATTGGCAGACTGCTCGAGTGCGATACGCCAGGGGTGTTCCCGGTCTTCCAGCAGTTTCTCAACCTTGTTCATGAAGGTGTTAATGACCTTCTGCTGCACATCAATGCCAATCCAGCTGGCGCCACGGGCGAGGCCGCCCACTCCCAGCTCTTCGAAAACTGTCCTGGCCACCTCATAGGCTTTTTCAGGATTCTCCTTGATCCAGCTGTCTGCAGCATCCAGCCCGCGCTGGAGTGCTTCGTGATGAAAGTCGTTCTCCAGCACGGCACGCAGCATTTCACTTGCCATGTGATGCATGGGCGTACCTTTCACCCAGTCCACCGAATTCTGCTGGATGAACGCCTCGATTTCCTTGCTCTCGAATATCTGCAACAGGCGAGGGCCAACCCGTTGCAACAGGGCGGTAATACGTTCGGCATTCTGTTCCTGAGACAGCCACTCGCCCATTTTCAGACTGACATCCGTTTCCTGAAGGGACTTGCGCACAATCGGTGGCGACAGGAAGTTTTCCTGCACAAAGCGCCCCATGGATTGCGCAATGCGAGCCTTGTTGCGGGGGATGATTTCCGTGTGCTCTTGCAGCAGGGCAGGCAGGGGGAGCCGGCCAAAGGGGTTGCGGAACAGCACCGTAACGGCATACCAGTCGGCCAATCCACCGACCACGCCAGCCTCGGCCCCCATGGCCAGGATTTCAAGCAGTAACGTGTGTTGGGGCAATATCCGCGCCATCACAAGAAAGAAAACCCACAGTACCGCAGCACTGAGCAGCGCAATCATGGCCAGGCGACGGCTGCGCTCAAGAGCAGGTGGTGGCAATACGCCAGTGGTAAATGGCATCAAGAATAAATCCTTCGGGATCAGGGAGTGTTGAGTGATGGCGAGTTTATGGCATCGCTGATGATGTTTCCGTCGACCAGCTGGATGGTGCGCTCGCAACTGGCCGAGAGCCGCGGATCATGCGTCACCACCAGCACCGCACAACCAAATTCAC